>DASXJO010000598.1:0-3440 GCA_036497385.1 Candidatus Angelobacter sp.
GCAATTCAGACCGCCTGTGGAACACCGGGGGTGCTCACAACCGGCCCAACGCCTGATCCAGCGCCGGGCAACGCGGAGAAGAAACTGCCGCCTCCAACCGTCCCTGGGCCGTTGAAGGAGTGCGATCCCGCTGTATTGGTAACCAATGTTTTTGAAGGCGCCACCGTTACCATCCATCGCACTGCCGCGCCGCCGGAATCGGCATGCTTTGATGCCACCGGCCTCTGGTTCATCCTGAGCAAGCCTCTGGTGCTGGGAGAAAAAGTTTCCGCCAGCCAGGCGTTCCCTGCGTGCAAGATTCAAGGCGCGTCTTCACCCACTGTGACCGTTGGAAGCGCCAAGCCAGTTGCGCCGCCGACCGTTATCCCGCCGCTCTGTGCCGGCCAGACAACTGTTACCTTAACTGGCTTTACTCCCGGAGCATTGATCAACATATTCCAATCCGGTGTCGATCTGGGCACAGCCCAAGCCCCAGATCAGGTACCGTTCGATTTTCCTGTCCCTCCACTGGTCGGCGGAACCGTGATCACCGCACGACAAACACTTTGTAAAAATCAGAGTGTGGATTCAAATGCCGTGCCCGTAGATCCTGCGCCGGCTGGCATGCCGATTCCCAAGGTCCCGGGGCCGCTCTTTGAATGCGCTTCGCTAGTCCGTGTCGAAAACATTCATGTCGGGGCGAAGGTCCGCGTTTTTTCCACGTTGCTGGGGGCTGAAATTGGCGAAAGACAGGCATTCACCGATCCGGTGGATGTCCCAGTGGCTCCGCTGCTGATCGCCGGGGACCATATCTTTGCGGTTCAGATAGGCTGTGGACATACCAGCAAAAAATCTGCTGCTGTGCTGGTAAAGCCTGCGCCCAAGTTGAACATACCCAAAATCAAACCACCCGTCGACGATTGCATGACCAGCATTCCGGTGGAAGCGGTTGTTCCCGGCGCATTCGTCGATGTTTATGTAAACAATCTTTCCCGTGGGTCCGCGCCCAGCGCCGCAACTACGGTCAACGTCCCCATCAGCGGACATCTCGTCGCCGGCGATTCAGTCAAAGCCCGGCAGCGGCTTTGCACCATGATTTCCGGCTTCAGCGAGCCCATAAAGGTTGGTCATTCCACTGCCCGGAACTGGCCCGTGTATCACCATGACCAGCGGCACAGTGGTCTTGTCTCGTGCAGTGACATCAACACGTCCAATGTTGCTATGCTTGCCTTAAAGCATACAGTTCAGCTGGATGGCCATATGATTTCCGTTCCCGCAATTGTGGACGGCAAAATTTATGCCGGCTCCAGTACTTCAAGCGGCGGGAGTATGTTCCGCATCGATCTGGCTTCCGGAGTAATTGATTTGCCCAAATTCTCTTTTGTTACTCCACCCGGACTAGGTTCAGAACAGGGTGAGGGTGGAATCGGGTGCACTCCCGCCGTAACCGGAGGCAAGGTTTATTTTTCCTGTCTTGATGGTAAGGTTCGCTGCCTTGATGCCAATACTTTTGCTCTGGTCTGGGTCACAGACCTGCGTAATCCTGACGCAGCGCACAACCAGCCGGTCACGAATCCGGGAAATGCGGAGGGTTGGAGTTCTCCGCTGGTGGTGAATAACAAAGTCTATGTGGGCTGTGGTGAAGGCGAGAGCAATGCCTGGGGTTTTGTCTACTGCCTGAATGCCGCAGACGGCAAGGTGATTTGGCTTTTCTGCACTAATCAATACACGGCTGGCGTGGACAATACTCCCAACGTTGTGCCTTCTTCCTCCGTGGGCGGCGCCATACCGCCGGGATTCACTGGTTTCTCCGTACACGCCGATCCGCTCAGCCGTGGATCGTCAGTCTGGTCCTCATGCGCTTATCACGCGGGCCTTAACCGAATTTACATGGGCACAGGCAATTCCGATCCAGACAGTCCACTTCCCAACACGCTCTATGGCAGCGGCTTGCTGGCTTTGGACGCGGATACAGGCGCTTTCAAAGGCTTCTTCCAGCCCTTGCCTACGGACAGCTATCGCCCGGACGACTCCGACGTGGATGTTCCCTGCCCCCCATTGATCTATCACCGGCCCGGACAGGATGTTGTGGCTTTCGCGGGCAAGAATGGCGCGGCTTTTCTTCTGGATCCCGCGACTATGGCCGTGCTGGCCAGGCGACAACTGCTGCCTAAAGATGGCGGCGGCAATCCTCTTCTCAACGTCGATCCTCACTCCGGGCCAGGGGAAAACCTGTGGGGTGTGTTCGCCTCACCAGCAGTCGATCCCTCATTCGGACACGTTTACTTTGGTCTTGGCGGTTATGGAGGAATCGATAAGGCAACAACGCCGTTCCTCCGCGTCTGCGATTGGGCTACCCTGGCGGATGCGTGGCCAACTGCGGTCGGCCCAGATACGGTCACTCGCTATACCACAGCCGCTCCACCCATGTACTCAAGCAATGAAGCGGGACTGAGCTCTCCAGTGGTTGTGAATGACGTGGTCCTGGTCAGCACCAGCAAACCTGCGTTGTATGCATTTTCCACCGCCAATGGCGTGCCGCTATGGACTGCCTCGGGTTTGCCGGCGATCACTGATAATCCGTTTTCTCTCGGGCCAGCGATCTCAGGCAACTTCCTGGTGGTAGGAATCCAGAATCATGTCTTGATCTATAGCTTGTAAGAAATTGCAGGAGTGGGCTCTGCCCGCGACCACCACACCCAGACACCATTGGTCTGTGCCAAGGTGCTGACGAAATTGCGGTGCCGATACCGCAGAGAAGCAACGTGCTTTTATCCGAGCACGCCGCACTCTTGCTTTCTCCGCGTCTCGGCGTCTCCGTGTCTCGGCGTCTCCGTGTCTCCGTGTCTCCGTGTCTCCGTGGTGGATTTTTATTTTTGCGAAAGCTCTATAATGCACTCACGGACAAGATGACCGAACCCTCCACTCCGCTGATGCGGCAATATGCCGCCATCAAAAAGCAGCATCCCAACGCCCTGCTGTTCTTCCGCCTGGGAGACTTCTACGAGCTTTTCTTTGAAGACGCCGTGGTGGCCGCGCGCGAGCTCCAGATCACCCTGACTTCGCGCAACAAAGAAAAAGATCACGCTATTCCCATGTGCGGCGTCCCGTATCATGCGGCGGAAAATTATCTGTCGAAGCTGTTGCGCAAGGGCTTTAAAGTTGCTATCTGCGAGCAGATGGAGCTTCCCAGCGCCGCGACCAAGCTGGTCCGCCGTGAGGTCACGCGTGTGCTTACGCCTGGGACAGCAATTGATTCTAGCGTGGGCTCGGAAGAAAACAATTTTCTTGCGGCGTTGGCACGTGCATCCGGCGCGGTAGGACTGGCGGCGCTGGATCTTTCCACCGGCGAATTTCGCGCCACAGAGTTCCGCGGCCATGATGCCGAACGCCGCATTGTGGAAGAGCTGCAGCAGCTGCGTCCGCGCGAAGTGCTCTACCCTTCCGGTCTGCCGCTCTTT
>DASXJO010000599.1:0-9268 GCA_036497385.1 Candidatus Angelobacter sp.
CTTGAGTGTCAACTCGGCCGTGTATTGCTCGCGCAATGAGCGTAGGCGGTCCTCAATGGTCTTGCGCTTCGTGATGTCGCGCACGGAAGCAATCACGTGCAGCGATCCGTCAATCCAATTAGGGCTTAGGCTGATCTCCACCGGAAACAGCGAGCCATCTTTTCTCTGCCCCTGCAACTCCAGTCCGGTGCCCATGGGGCGGGTATTCGGGTGCGACGCATATGACGAACGATGCTTCGAGTGCCCGCTGCGCATGGCTGAGGGAACCAGGCTTTCCACGTTCAGGCCCAAAAATTCCGCACGAGTATAGCCAAACATGCGCTCGGCAGCCTCATTGAGAATGGTAATCCGCCCTTCCTGGTCCACTTCCAGGATGGCGTCCGGTACCACGTGCAGGAGCTTGCGATAGCGGCTTTCAAGGCTGCTTTCCTGCCGCGCTGCACCCGGCGCATTGGGGTCCTGATATGTCATATCGTTTTCTGCATTGCGAATTAAATCGGTGTTTTTTGGTTCGGTAATTCTACTACCTGGGATATGTTCTTCACAGCACATAAGCGAGGCTTCCGTGCTAAGGCCACAGCAACCAATCTACGCCCAGAACCCTCGCCGGACTCGTCCTGGACTGAAGTCCCCAAGTCCCTCTTCGCCGAATCGACGAGGTGTTTGAGTGTTTTGCTGATGGCTATTAAGGCAACAGCTTTGATTGTGCGTTCCAGTTGAACGCAAAAACAACCCATCTGCCGCGAATGTGGCTGAAATGAGTTTTTATTTTTCCTATACATGAACCTGAACGGTTCTATTCCACGACAACCGATTTGGAAAGATGGCGCGGGCGATCGACGTCCCGCCCGCATAGAACGGCGATGTGGTACGCCAGCAGCTGCAACGGTATCACTTCCAGGATCGGCTGCAGCAGCAGGGGCACGTCTGGGACGCGCAGCACGCAGGGAGCGATCTTCTCGATTTCACGATCGGAGTGGGGCACGATCGAGAGCACGGGGATTTCACGTTCAATAAATTCGCGGATGTTGGAAACGCTGCGGCTATAACGCAGCGTTGAATCCGGATCTCGCGGATCATGGGCCGCCAGGACGACAATCGGGAGCTGCTCATTGACCAGCGCTGTGGGACCGTGTTTGAGTTCGCCTGTAGGATAGCCTTCAGCATGAATGTAGGAAACTTCCTTGAGCTTCAACGCGCCTTCCAGTGCAATGGGATAGTCAATGTCCCTTCCGATGAAGATGAAGTCCTTGAACCGGTAGAGCTGCTTGGCGTACTCGCGGCTGCGCTCGTCCGTCTGGAGAGCTTCTTCCATGCGAGCGGGAAGATTCTGTAGCTCATCCAAGGCCAGCCGCGCAGGCGCGTTCAGGGTCCCACGCTCTTGCCCAAAATATGCAGCAAGCAGGAAAAGGGCCGTTAACTGTGTTGTGAAACTTTTAGTTGCGGCAATGGCCACCTCCTCGCCGGCGTGGGTCAGGAAGGTCGCATCCGCAAGCTGCGTCAAAGGAGTTTCCGGCACGTTGCAGATCGCCAGAGATCTGGCATGCTTGCGCCGCGCAACTTGCAACGCGGTAATGGTGTCGATCGTAGTCCCAGACTGAGAAAGAAAAACGGTCAATTCCTTAGGCGCAACCACCGGGTCGCGATAACAATACTGGCTGGCGAAATCGACTTCCACGTCGATGGCCGCCATGCGCTCGAACATGAATTCGCCCACCATTCCGGCGTGACGGCTGGAGCCGCTGGCGGCGATTGTAATTTTCGAGAAAGACCGTATCTGGTCTGAAGTAAAAGGCAGCTGCGGCAACCGAATCTTGCCGTCGCCATCTATATGGTCCGTAAGCACCCGGCGAACAGCGTCGGGCTGCTCATAAATTTCCCGGATCATGTGATGGGGGAACTTCGGTTTCACTTTGGCCGGTGCTTGATTCACTTTCCACTCCTCGCCCCAGCAACGCGTTCCTCGTCTCTAATCTCGCAACGGGATGCAATGCCGGGCGCGCCTGTGGCCAGCTACCGGTCTTTGGGCGCATGCTACCGGCGCTGAGTGGCGTTATTCAGCCCGGCATTCTGCAATGAGACAGAATGCCGGGGTTGAGCGAGTTACACCATGAGGAAGGTCAGAAAACGAGTTTCATACCAAACTGCACCTGGCGGCCAGGGTTAGAGGACGTGACCAGACCAAAGGTAGGGCCTTGGCTGGTGTTCGGTGCGCCAAAGATCGGCGTGTTCGTTAGGTTGATGAACTGAGTCAGGAACTGGAAGTTGGTCCTCTCCGAAATCTGAAATGCCTTCACGATGCTCAGATCGGAGGTTGCCAATCCCGGCCCGCGGAACGAACCAGCGCCGCAGGTGCCGAAGGTACCAGGAGCCGCCGGCACAACCGATGCCGGGTTCAGCAACTGGATACCGACCACTCCGCCGGTGATGGCAGGATCCGTCAGTGCTCCGCTTCCGGATTGCGAAACGCCAGCGACGCAGTTGGGTCTAGGCGAAGCGCTGCCAGTGAGTGAGCTGTCCGGACCATGGGGATAAAGAGCAAATCCGGTATGCAAAGTAAAGTTCGAGGCGATGCTCCAGCCGCCGATAATGGCATTCGCGATGCCTTCAGCGCCCCCGCCAAACATGCGGCCTTTTCCAAAGGGCAAGTCATACAAGAGATAGCCGTTGAACAGGCCGGCCGCATCGGAAATGCAGCGTCCGTAGTCTCCTTTGGCGTTGTAGGCATCCTGGAAGAAGAACCCAAAGCCAGTCTGGCTCACGCTTCCGGGAAGGGCTTCCTCGTCGCCGAACGGACCAAAGTAACCCAGGCTGTTCGTCATGCACTTGGACCAGGTATAGTTCGTGCGGAATTGCAAACCCTGCCATGCCCGCTGCTCTACGCTGACCTGCAATGCGTTGTACCGCTGAATGCCGCTGGAGTCATTAAAGCGTATCGTCGGGGAGTTACCCGCACCGCAACAGTTGATCAGAGGCTGTGCAAATGGTCCCGGTGACACAGTGCCGTTCGCATTCAGCACCTTTTGGTTGAAGATGAAGATATCGGACATGTGGTCAATTTTGTTGCCCACATAGCCGACCGAAACTGAGGTTCTGCTTCCGAGCTGCCGTTGGATCGTGAGGTTCCATTGCTGGTCGACCGCCGGCTGCAGGTTCGGGTTTGTAAGGTGGAGAGTAGCGCCGCTGAGACATGCCGGTGAAAGTGCCTGCAAAGCAGCTACGGTGCAAGCGGAAGCGGGAAATCCGCTGAAACCCTGGCTCAACGTGCCCGTGGGCAAAGCCTGTGTGGCCGGATTGATCAACTCATGGGCTTGCACGAATGGAGGATTCTGGTACGGCAAATTGTTGACGCCATTGGCTTCCATGAAGCTCGAGATGCCATACGCGCCACGAATTACCGTATTTCTTGCCCAGATCGACTCCCAATTCGGCTGCCATGCAAAGCCGAGACGCGGCTGGAAGTTGTCAATCCCCTTGTAGGTGTTGTACCCGGAGCCAATCGTTGGCGCACCCGTGACGAGATCGAAATTTACGTCCTGCCCGTTGTTCGTTTGCCGGGCTGTGGTCAATTCATAACGCAGGCCAAGATTCAAGGTCAGATTATTTGTGATCCGCCAATTATCTTGCCCAAAAATCCCGATGAGGCTGTTGCGCAGGTATTTTGTTCCGCCGCCACCGTTACCCTGCTGAACATCTTGCGGAAGCCCCAGCAGGAAGTCGGCAGAAGCACTGCCGTTGGAGGTGCTGTTGTTCCCGGTAAATTGACCGTTGAAGGTAAACTGTCCGGCCAGACCGGCGTTTCCTGGGTACAGGTCATTCATGATGTAGTGGAAGGCCTGAAAACCTCCGTGAAATACA
Organism: Candidatus Angelobacter sp.; assembly: GCA_036497385.1. Classification (GTDB taxonomy): domain Bacteria; phylum Acidobacteriota; class Terriglobia; order Terriglobales; family Acidobacteriaceae; genus Angelobacter. The sequence continues at coordinate 3,859 of DASXJO010000599.1, forward strand.
TGGTGGCCATGGGTCCACGTCGCGGTGTCCTCAAATTGCCATGTGGTGTCATGAAAGGACTGGACCAGATCGTTGTTCCCGAAAGTGCCGGGCTGCGTTCCTGCACCGGTGAAAACCAGCGCAGGCAGGAAAGTTGAGGTAACCCCGGCGATCCCAAACGTTGCGGGTAGGTTTTGCCCTGTTGGATTGGAGAAGCCTTCCGTAACGGGGAAGTACTGCACGCCCAGGCGGGCATCATTCAACAGATTTGCCGAGAAAGTATGCGTTTCATCAACCACAAAGTTCTTGAGAGGGAAAGTCCGATCGGAATTGCCCAGCAATAAGATGCTGTTGCTCCTGGGAGCGGTCACAAACTGCTGCGACCATCGGCCGGTGAGATGATCGTTGTTGGAGGGGACGAAATCGATCTTGAGATCGCCTTGATAGGAGTTTGTCTTGAACTGGCTGACGTTGTTGGCGATCGCGCCGCCAGGATAAAAAGGCGAGTTCAAAATCGCCTGGGCTGCTGGGTTGAATCTGCCAATCGGAATTTGATTATTCGCAAATGGGGTTCTCGCCGCAGGGTTGGGGCTGGACGCCGGGTCAAAGAGCTGGTGCGCCACGTTGTTGCATAAACCTCCGGAGAACCCCTCTGGGCAAAATCCGGAAAAGTCGCCCTTCCGCTGCGCGTCAGGAACCAGTGTCAGCTGCCCAACCGTCGAAGGTTGGTTAAAGAGCGATTCTGCGTAGTCAGAGAAAAAGAACAGTTTGTTGTGAATGATTGGCCCGCCAAAGGTGAAGCCAAAATCATCGTAATGGAGCGCAGGTCGCGGGGCGATCTGCTGGCCCGCCAGATCTCTACCGCAACTGAAAGTCTTGTCCGGGTTCTGAGCGCAGGCGGTATTGTTTTGCCAGCTATTGGCGTTCAAGCCGCCGCGACGCAGGTAGTCATACAATGAACCGTGATAGTCGTTGGTCCCGGATTTAACAGTAACGTTCACCACCCCGCCCAAGTAGTTGCCGAAATCCGCCGGCGCGCTGCCGGTGATCAAGTTGAATTCCTGAACGGCTTCAGGAGCCGGCACATAACCTACATCATTGTTGTCAGGCTGGTTGTTGTCCATGCCGTCAAGAAGAAAGTTGTTCTCTTGCTCGCGGGCCCCGTTCACGTAGGGGCGTCCCGTACCAAAACTGTTTTGCGCTGCCTGGAAGCCAAAAAGATTGGGCGTAATCACCCCTGGCGCTGTCACCAGCGTAAGCTGATTTGTATTGTGGGTTGAGAGCGGTAAGGAATTTACGGCAACTGAATCCAAAAGATTTCCCAGCAGTGAAGTGTCTGTTTGCAGCAGCGGCGCCGAACCCATCACTTCTACCGTCTCGGTCGTTTGACCCACTCGCAACTGAAAATTCAATCTGGCGGTCTGATTCAGCGTTAGCGTGAAGGAATTTGCCGCGCTTTGAAAGCCTTTGGCGGTTGCTTGTACCTCATATCTCCCGACCGGAACGCCGGAGATATTGAATGTTCCATCACCGTTGGTGGTAGTGGTAAGAATGGTGCCGTGGTCGAGATCTTTCGCGGTTATCGCGGCTCCGCTTACGGCAGCACCATTGGGATCAAGCACGGTTCCCACGATTGACGCGGTTACTTCTTGTGCCCGAGCTAAGGATGGCAGCAGAACCAGCGATGCCAGAAACAATAAGAGGACGCTTCCGGTAAGCGCCCTGTAGAAGTTGGTTCGCCCAACACCTGCTACTCGACAGCCGTTGGAGTGGAGACCTGATTGCGAAATCATCGAACGCAGCATATGACCTCCGAAAGTCCAGGGGCAAAAAGCACCCTGAGAGCACTTGACCTTTATTGAACTTTTTTGGTGTTTATTGAAACGATTTCATAAACACGGGCGAGATTGTCACAAATGCCGGTGCGCGTGTCAATAGTTGTAACAATTTTTTTTGCTATTGACGTTGCGGGTAGCAACTTCGGCAATGGGCGCTTTCCAAAATGGGACGAATTGCCTGGGCTCGGACGATGGCTAAGATTAAGTCGATGGGCCTAGACTGCCTGGTCTAGACTGCAAGAGAGCAACAATGCCCCGGCTGCATGATCATAGGAAGGCGCGCGGCACCGATCAATCCCGCGCGGTCCCGCAGTTGCGCAGGCTTGACCTCAGTTGAGCGATGGCTTTGCTTCTGCTCTTCTCCGGCACGAAAGACGATTGAGCGTTCCCTCAACTCCTGAAACATGGCCGGGGAGAACTGGTCCCAGGCACGGGACACGCCTCCGCCGATTACATACATAGGCAGGTTAAAAGCGTTGATCAGATTGGCCAGAGCGATTCCAAGAGCAGTGCCGGCGGCAGCAAAGATACGGCCTGCGCTGGGATCTCCGGCTTGTGCGCAGGTGTGAACAGCGCGCGCACTCAACCCTGGCTCTTGTTCCCTGGCGGCCACTAGACACGGCGATTCGCCTGAGTTTGCCGCTTCAATCGCAGCTCGACGGATTGCCGTCGCGGACGCATATTGCTCCAGGCAGCCATGGTTGCCGCAAGGGCATGCGCGGCCTTCAGCAATCACTGTCATGTGACCAAGTTCGCCTGCCATCCCCAGAACGCCATGCCAGGGCCGGCCATTGACCACAAAGCCGCCGCCAACTCCGGTACCCAGCGTAATCATGCAGAGATCTTCCACATGCTTTCCCGCGCCAAGCCACTTTTCACCCACGGCGGCGCAGTTGGCGTCATTTTCCAGGATCACCGCGGTACCGAGCCGCATTTCGAGATCGTCGCGCACCGGATATCCATTCCAGTCGGGCAGGTTTGAAGCCGAATGGACGGTGCCGCTCTGCAGGTCAATAATTCCGGGAATTCCGATTCCCAGCCCCAGGAATTTATGGGAAGAAGAATACTTGTTGGTCAGGAAGCGCGCGACCTCGGTGATCTCATCCACCACTTTTTCGCGCCCGCGGCTTATTTCGGTGAGCACGCTCACACCCTCAAGCTGCGTGCCGCCCTCTTCCACGGCGGCGATGCGCAGGTTGGTGCCTCCCAGGTCAATCCCTATGGAGAATGCCGCCATACCGCCTCCTGCAAAAAGCAGAACCGGGAAGCAATTATAACGAATCGTTTCAATAAAACAATTAAAAAACAAGCCCTTTGTATCTGAATTTTATTGAACATCAATGGGCAATCAATGCGAGAATAGGGGCGGTCAATCTCCACGACGCCGATCACCCTAAGGAAAACAAAGAAATGAAGAGGCAGGGCTTAAGGAAAGCGTCTGTCACCATCCGCGATGTAGCCAGCGAGAGCGGTTTTGCCGCCAGCACAGTTTCAATTGTCCTGAACAATGCGCCGCTCGCCCGGTATATTCCGCCAGCCACCAAGGCGCGCATTCACAAGGCGGCAAAAAAGCTTGGCTATCACCCGAATATCTTTGCCAAGTCACTGCGCAGCAAGAGAAACCATACTATCGGCGTGATTTTGTTTGATATCACGGACCCTTATTGCACGCTGATTCTGCGCGGGATAGAAAAATCGTTGTACCAGGAATCGTATCTCTCTATCCTGGCCGATGCCCACAACGAACGCGCGCGGTTTGAACGATATCTGGAGATGATGTTGGAACGCAGGGTGGAAGGCCTGTTGGTACTGGCGAATTGGTTGTACCTGGACATCAATCTCCTGGCCGACCTGGAACGCGGCAAGATTCCTACCGTCATCATCGGCCGCGAACTGGACTCAAACGCGACCAGTTCAGTGACGGTGGACGATGAGGGAGGAGCTTATTCAGCCCTCTCGCACCTTTATTCACTCGGTCATCGCAAAATCGCTTTTGTACGCGGTCCACGGGCGCTCGCCAGCAGCAAGGCAAGGTGGCGAGGCGTGCAGCGCTTCGCACGGGACACGAGGCTTGAACTTGATCCCAAACTAGTGGTTGATCTGCCGGACCAGGTGAACCTGACCGCCGGGGTCGATGATGCTTTCCGCATCACTGAAGAGCTGTTAAAGCAAAAGCGCACGTTCAGCGCCTTGATGGCCTATGACGATATGACTGCCTTTGGCGCGCTACGCGCCTTGGCCAAGGCAGGCATCAAGGTACCGCAGGAATGTTCGCTCATCGGCTTTGATGACATTAATCCATCGCAGCTCTTTGTGCCTTCACTCACAACAGTACGCCAGCCTATGGAGGCCATGGGCGCGAGCGCGGTCAGCATTCTCATTGAGGGCATCAGCGCGGCCGCCGAGAATCGCAGCGGCTCGGCAATCCATCGCAAGTTACCCGCAGAGCTGGTAATTCGTGAATCGACGCAAGCTGTACCTTGATTTTCCCAGCGCTTTGTTTGGCTCACTTCTTCGCGAATTTTCCGGGAATCGTCACGGACAGGACACCGGCAAAAGGAATGCGCCCGAAAATCGCTTCAGCGAGCGCTTCCATGGCAGGACGCAGGATGCTATACGTGCAAATGTAAGTAGCGGCCTCTGGATAAGCCGCGAGATCGTAAGGCATGCGTAACGCGACCATAATCAGCCGCGTGCCCTGCTTGATGAGCCTCTTCACCAATTCCGCCTGGCTCGGGTGCGCAGTGGCATTGATGGTTCCAAGTACCGCCACGTCATATTTGGCCAACCGCTCACACAACGGGCCAACTTCCTCGGCTGCCGGATTCATGGCAAATGAAAACTCATCGACTTGTGAATGATATCGCCGAAGCGCATCAGCGAGCACCGGCTTCACATACGACGAGGTATCGGCGGGAGTCAGATCTTCCGGACGCGGCAATGCAACCGCGATCTTCTCATGGGGAACAACGCGCAGTGGCAGTTGTCGAGCAGTATCCCGCACCAGCGTGATCGATTTACGAGCCACTTCCAGGGCGAGTTGCAGATGCTCTTTGCAGCCGATCACATCTAAAGGTTGCTGCCGTTGTCGCTTGATCCAGTTCTTCAGGGTGAGGATGCGCCGTGCTGAAGCATGAATCTCATCGGCTGAAAGCAGCCCTCTCCGTGCCGCTTGCACCAGATTGCTGCAAGCCGGCTCCACGCGAGCAAGATCATGATTGAAGAGAAGCAGATCGATTCCCGCTGCAACAGCCGCCATGGTTTCTGCGATGTAACCGGATTCCTGCTCCATGGCATGCATGTCCAGGGCGTCAGAAACAATTACGCCGTTAAAGCGCATCTTTCGGCGAAGCAGATCGCGCAGGATCTTCGGCGAGAGCGTGGCCGGCAATTTATTCGATCCGCCGTTCAACGCTGGCATCACAATGTGAGCCGTCATTACCAGCCGAACTCCGCTGTTCACTGCGGCGCGAAATGGAACCAGTTCAATCGAGCGAATCCGCTTGGCGTTGTGCATCACGATGGGAGCGCCGCGATGCGAATCGCTGGAAGTATCCCCATGTCCGGGAAAGTGCTTGGCGGTTGCGGCCACT
>DASXJO010000600.1:0-12589 GCA_036497385.1 Candidatus Angelobacter sp.
TTGTCATAGTAGCTGATCCACCGTTTCTGTAGCCCCTGCCATGTAGGTGGCATGTCAGTCCAGTACGATGGCGAGCCGTTCTTTTCGCACGCAGTGAAGAAAGCGTCGATGGCCTTCTGACCGTCAGGCGGCAGTGGAGCCACGGCCGGCCGAATGAATAGCAGCACATTATCGCCGGTGGTGCTGGGAGTCGTGTGCGTTCCGTGAAAATGCACGTTCGCAGTGCTGGAGCCGTGCAGGCAATTCGGCATTTTGTCAGTATTCAGGTTTGCTGACTTTTTCCCGGAACCAGCAAAGGTGATATCGCAGCCGCCATCGCCACGATCAAGCGAGTTGATGAAATGCTGCGTATCGATAAGGTTCTCAAACTGGACCTCAATCAGGTCGCCCACTCTGGCCCGTAGTGTGGGGCCCGGAATAGGATCACTCTTGGAAAAAAGCGGATCTTCCGGACCCGACTTCAACAGGCTGCGTCCATGAAAAAACCTCATGAACTGAGTAGCACAGCGCGGCGTGCTCCCGGAATCCCACATCACGCGTTTGTCATTATCACCTAGTACAAGCAAAGCTTTCAGCCGTCCGTTCTCGCTCTTGATCTCCGGCACGGTGAGGAGCGCCCGGCCGGCAAGGGGATTGGGACAATTAACAATGTGCGGTCCCTGTGCGTTGGCGCGGGGAGCAAAAAAGAAGAGGGCCATGAAAAGGCCGCAGCTTGCAAACAGAGCGGTGCTTTGGCGTCTCCGTTTCTTTCCCTTCTCATCATGAGTACATTCAGAAATTACATCCTGGCAGCTTGTCATAACCCATCCTTTCTTTTGGGGCATCTGCGCGAAACGCTGGAATAGAACAGAGTTTAGGCGGCATCATTTCGCCGGATCGTTTGGCGGAGCTGGGGTTGCGGGTGCTGCGATCACCTGAATAATGCCTTTTTCATCGGGATGCAAAGAGCAGAAGTAGTTAATATTCCCAGCCTCAGTGGGAGTGAACGCGCTGGAAGGAGAGTTGGGTGCAATCTGATTCGGCATGAAGAAAACAGGATTTCCGGTTACGCCGGGCCAATGCGGCACAGAGTCGTTGTTGGCCCACACAATGTTGTCTCCGGGCTGGACTTGCGGCAACGGGTTCGGATTAAATTTCGCACGCGGTGGTTTGGTTTGGTTTGGGTTGATGTTGATAAGCCATTGAAAAGGCATGTGGCGAATTCCTCCTTGCCAACCGTTACAGCCATGTTGAAACATCAGCCTTCGCCAGAGCGCGCGGTTTGTGCGGTGAGAAGTGGCGCAAAGATCCCCACGCTCCCTTGAAGGAGCTTCTGATTCTGTTGTTTCTCCAAATCTGGGGCTAGATTCAGTGGAATCCGCCGACCTATAACCCAATTGCGTTTGAGGTTCGGTGGAGGAACCGACGAAAGTCAGTTCCGTGAACAAACTAGAAGAAGACTAACTCTCGATTTGCTTTGCCGTCAATGGAAGAGTGACGCAGATTATCGAAATAGTTAGCATGTCTCTCTACCTGCCTGCTGCATTAAGCAAAAGATTGCGCACAGCGAGCCCGATCTTCAGTGATAGGGTGAACAGCTTCACATCGCACGCTCTTCAATTATCGCCGTTCAAGCAAACCCGCAATGATATTTGCGCGTGGATGCGAAAAAGTAGTTTGCATATTCGCGAGGCGCGAGATATATTTTTGCGCAGACTGGGGCGCGACGATCCCCGACGAAACCACATCTAGCTTCTACAAAGAAAGCTGAGCCTGAAAGAATGGCAAATCAAGTATCCTTCTACCTCAATGGAAAACAAGTTTCCATTCAAGACCCTTCACCTGACCTGCTGCTGATTGATTACCTGCGTTCCCCTGAGGTTGCATTGGCCGGACCAAAGAAGCCTTGTGGTCAGGGCGGTTGCGGCGGATGCACTGTCATTCTCTCGAACTGGAATCCGGCTGAGAAGGAAATTGAGCATCGCGCCATCAATTCGTGCTTGCGTCCAGTGTGCGCGCTTGGCGGGCTGGTTGTTACTACAGTTGAAGGCACAGGTGCCGCGCGGCGTCCAAATCCTGCCCACCCGGATCACGCTCCCACATTTTCCCGTGGCGGCGCTCCCATTGAGGCCCCACCGCTGCCGACGGTAGTTCAGGCCCATCTACAGACGGAGACTAAAAGGAAAGAAGTGCAAGCGTCTGTGAAGATGGCGGCCAAAAGCCAAGAACCCGAGCTCAAGGAGGTGGGAGAGGAACCGGCTGAACATCCTACCTGCCAAGTGCATGAAGGTATGAACCCGGTGGCGTACCGGCTGGCCATGAACAACGGCAGCCAGTGCGGTTATTGCAGCGTGGGCTTTGTGATGAACATGTCAGAGTTCATTGTGAACAATCCCAAGGCCACGAAGAAGGAGATCGAAGACATTTTCGACGGCAACATTTGCCGCTGTACCGGATATCGCGCCATTCTGACCGGAATGAAGACCTTTGCTTCTGACTGGACGGAAGAAGACGAAAAGAACCGCATGAAATGCATTGGCGATGCCGGATGCCAGGCACAGAAACCTGCTGCCCTGGTCATTCCATTTCCCGATGCCGCCAAAGCGCCGCCGGAACCTATCTCAGTGCAGCATGGAAAGCAGACGTGGTACACGCCGGTCACGCTGAATGAGCTGGTCAAGATCATTGATAAGAACCGCGAAAAGAAGTTGCGGCTGGTGCACGGCAATACCGGATATGGAATCTACAAAGAGGAATATCTGGAAGCCGCGGTGATGGTGGACATCCGGCTCATTCCAGATTTGTATGCTGAGCCCAAGGTCAGGAAAGGCGCGCTGCATGTAGGTTCCGGCATAAACTACAACGACCTGATTGAAGCGATTGAAGTTGAACTCAAGGCCAAAGATCTGCCGGATTCCAGCCGTCTGTGGGCCACGCAATTCATGGCGCGCAGGACTGCCGGACGAATTGTTCGCAATGCGGCCTCACTGGGCGGCAACACCATGCTGGTGTTGAAGCACATTGCTCAGGGGACCGGGGAGCCGTTTCCTTCTGACATTTTCACCACGCTGGTAGCAGTTGAAGCGCGCATTGAATACCTGGATATCAGCACGGGCAGGCAGCGCCGGGTTGAGAGCACAGTGGAAGAGCTGGTGCAGAAGGTGGTGGCTGATCCCAGGCTGGCTGACAATGTCATCCTGATCAGCTATGACCTGCCGTTGGGCGAACGGCGCGAAGTAACCCTGGCGCAGAAAGTGGCCCTGCGTGATGTAAACGCACACAGTATTGTGAACGTCAGCACGCGGTTTGAGCTGGGCCGCGATTTCACACTAGATGGAGCAACGATTGTTTTTGGAGGCATTGCTCCTTATCCCTGGCATGCAAAAGAAACTGAGCGGGCGATGAAGGGGAACAAGCTGTCGCTGGCGGAAATGCCGCGGGTGGCTGAAATCCTGGAGCGCGAAGTGCTGGCGGAACTTAAGCGCTGGGCAGCACGCATGAAAGGCTTGCCTTCAGAAGGATTTACCGACGAATACCGCGCGCAGCTCGCAGTCTCATTCCTCTATAAGGCGGTAGTGAACGCGCTCTTGCTCGACAAAGGCGCGGTCCCTGAGGATATCCAATCGAGCGGCGTTATCAAATGGGGGCGCTGGCCGGCAAGCGAAGGAAAGCAGGATTGGAACAAGAGCCAGACGTGGAAGGCGCCCGTGGGCCAGCCTTACATCAAGCTGACAGCGATGTACCAGACATCGGGACAACTGCACTACACGCACGAGCTGCCGGTGCCGCCTTTGACGGTGAATGGAGCGTTTGTCCAGAGCAGCCGTGCACTGGCGAACTTTTACTTCATTATTCCCGGACAGAAAGGCGAAGTGGACGCGGTCAAGCTGCGTCACCATCTGTCGGAATTTTCCCCGGCCTTTGTTGATCTCATCACTGCCAATGAGATTAAAGATGGCGGCATCAACTTCCAGGGAATGGGAGGAGACCAGCCGCTGTTTGCGGTTGATCAGGTGCGTTACCTGGGACAATCGATTGCCATGGTGCTGGCGAAGACCGAGCAGGACGCCATTGATATTGCCCGGTACGTGACAAAGAACTGCATTGCCTATGCCCCGGTAGTGTGGCCCAAACAACCTGAGCCGCCCGATGGCAAGCGCTGGAACAAAGAATGGTATGAACCGATTCTGGATCTGGAGCAGGCCATCGCGATGGGCAGCATCTTTCCTGATGCTCCTGCGAGCGCGCCTTTCGCAGCGCACATCTGGAAGATTACGCGTCCGGGCAGCCGCTTTGACTGGATGACCCCCAAAAAAGATCCGCTTGACCGCAGGATTGTGAACCGGACCGGAAGCGTGGATGGGCGCTCGTGCCAGATCGTGGAGAGCACCCAGATCAACGGCGGCCAGGCGCACTTCTACATGGAGCCGCAGGCCTGCATTGCGCTGCCCGCGGATGAGCGGCGCATCATCGTGAAACCTTCTACCCAAAGCCCCATGGAAATGCACGCCACCACGGCCATGGCGCTGGGCATTGAATACCATCGCATTGACGTGCAGGTGCCGGCCGTAGGCGGCGGATTTGGAGGTAAGACGGAACAGGCGCGTTTTGTTGTAGGTCCCACTGCCGTAGCTGCGTATTCAAGCAAGCAGCCGGTGCGCGTGGCGGTGCCGCGTGAAGAAGACACCATCATGATCGGCAAGCGCCATGCCTATTACGGGCAATACCAGATTGCCGTTGACCGTGGACTGGCCAATCCTGATGACAAAGGAATCATTCGCGGGTTCCAAACCAAAATGTACGGCGATGGAGGGGCGTTCTACGATTGCTCGTTTATCGTGTCCAACTGCATCCAGCTTCGCGCCGACAACGCTTACAAGATTGCAAACTTTGAAAATCAGCTTGATGTTTGCCGCACCAACACCGCCCCGAGCACGGCGATGCGCGCTTTTGGCGATGTCCAGGGAAAGAACATAATTGAGAACGCCATTGACGACGCAGCTTTCTCCCTCGGCATGAAGGCGGAAGCGTTGCGTGAGAAAAATTTCTATGATCGTGGGGATGTGACTCCGTTCGGACAGGCGTTATCTTACTGCTACATGAAAGACGTCTGGGAGTACCTGAAGAAAGTATCCAACTATCACAAGAAACGACAGGCCGTGGATGAGTTCAACGCGAAGAACCGCTGGCGCAAGCGCGGCCTGGGCATGATCCCAGTGAAGTATGGTTCTGGATACAACTTTGTACAGATTGAGCAGGCGGCAGCCATCATCTCGATCAATCAGGGCGATGGCAGCGTGATCATCCATCAAGGCGGCATCGAAATGGGACAGGGATTGACGACCCAGATTGTGCAGGTTGCCAGCTACGTGCTCAATGTGCCGATGGAGATGATCTATGTGGAGACTACGCGCACCAGCGTGACCCCGCATCCCACCAGCACCGGCGGCTCCACGGGAACCACATATAACGGAACTGCCGTGAAGAGGACCTGCGAGCAGTTAACCTTGCGGCTCATGGAATTTGCTTATGAGATGTTGAAAGAAAACGGCCCAGCATATTGCAAGCAACAGAACATAGATTTCTGGAACTACGGCCAGCAGGGTTGGGCTGCAGAAATAGAGACCGAGGTCTATGACAAGAAGACAAAGAAGGTAAAACAAGTAAAGAAACTTATCTGGCAATACCTGGTGCAGCTTGCTTATAGCAAACGCGTGAACCTGATTGCCAGCTTTACCGCGCCCATCCAGGGCGGCACCACTCCTGTGCCGGCAATGACATTCAAGAGCGCGAAAGACCAGCCGGTAATACCGGGCATCGAACTCAGCCCGCCAGGCCCGATCGGCGGCATTGTTGATTCGTTTGTCGGCTTCACCTATTCCGGCGCGTGTTCGGTGGTGGAAGTGGACATTCTGACCGGTGAGGTGAAGATCCTGAGCGCAGATATTGTCTATGACATGGGTTGGAGCCTGAATCCCGCCATTGATATCGGACAGGTAGAAGGCGCCTTCATCCAAGGCGTTGGCTATCTTCTGACTGAGAAGCTGGTGTTCGAGCAGGAGGGGCCGGAGAAGGGAAGGCTGAATAGCGTGAATACCTGGCGCTATAAGCCTCCGGCAGTTACAACGATACCGCTGGAGATGAATGTGCATCTCTTCCCGCGCGACATCGCCGAGGCCGTACCGGAAGACCCGAACGATCTGTTCTCGTCGAAAGAAGTTGGTGAACCCCCACTGGTCCTGTCGAACAGCGTCTTCTTCGCTGTGAAGGATGCGGTCCGGGCTTCTCGCCTGGAACGCAATCTCAACGGCTTGTTCAGAATGGATGCTCCAGCTACCGTGCAGGAAGTTCGCCGGGCCTGTGATGTTTCCATCAGCGATTTCAAGAATCCTCATTAGGAGAAAGATGACTGGAAAGGCACGGCACGGGCCGTGCTCTTCCAGCGAAAGATCCGGATATCTTTCCCCCGGTTCCGTATCCCCGCAGTTGATCTAAGCTCGCAAGGAGAGAATGAATGAATCGTCGCTGGAACAATAATCAGGAACATTCAGGCTGCAAAGTACCCTCAGTTAATTTATTGATGCGCAAACATTTTGTCGTTGCATTGAGCTTCATGCTGCTGGCCGTAATGGCATTTTTAGCCGGATGCAATTCAAAACCTGCTCAACCAGCGGCAGATAATAAGGCGCCGAGTCCAGAGTCAGCCTCGGCCAAGGCACTTTCTGCCGAAAAGGAACGCGGCATGAGCTTCCCGGATTTTGGCTTTATGGTGAAGCCGGCAGACTATATTCAGAATTATTCTGATCAGCCTATCTTTCGGTTGAAAGCTGATTTTCCCAAAGAGAAACCGGAGCACGTGCCTGCCTTTGTAGAGCAGATAGATTTTAAAAAGAATCCCAAAGAATACCTGCTGGCTGCGCGCGACTATGCTTTTGAAGGCAATCTGCCGGATTGGGATCCCTACAAAAACCATGTCCGCGGCTGGTATCACATTCCGTGGCTTCATCCCACGACTACAGGGGCAGAGGCGTATCCACCGAATGGCGGCACCGAAGGATTTCATGGACTTATCAAGGAAGCGCCTGTAACGCCCTACCAGTTAGGGCCAGACCAAAAAGGCAAAGACGGGAACTACTCGGTATATGCGATCACGCTGGTGAATGATATGGCTGGGTACACCATGGGAAAGATGTGGGCAGATCCTAATAATCCTGATCCACGGGCTACCGACGCGCGCTACGGCGGCGGATTCCCCATTGGCACAGTCTTCGCCAAGCTCCTTTTTACTGACGCGCCGCAGGGCACAGACAAAATCGCTTATCTTGAAAACCCATTGCAGTGGAAGGCGTATATCACTGAGAATTTCTGGAAGTCTTCCACCCGCAAGGTCACGCCAGTCAACCTGCTGCAAATGGACATTGCCGTGCGTGACGCACGTGCCGATTCTCCCGGACTTACAGGCTGGGTATTTGGGACATTTGTTTACAACGGCCAGCTAAACAACCAGAACAAATTCATGAACCTGGTCCCGATTGGCTTGATGTGGGGAAATGATCCTGAAAACAAGGTCAACAAAACCAGCGGCGCATATCCTGTGCTCCATACCACTGTGAATCCAGAGCTGAAAGAGACTGCGATCTTCGATACCAAAGACCTGCCTCCACAACATCTGGGATGGAATTTCCGTCTGAACGGCCCTGCTGATTTGAACACCACATCGTGTATGGGCTGCCATGTTGCCGCACAATACCCGGCTGTGACTAGCCTTGTGCCTCCAACGGCGGTACCTGATGGGCAAACAGATCCGCCCGCAAAAGGCGGCACTCCTGAGTGGATGCCATGGTTCCAGAACATCCGCTGTGCCACACCTATGAACGAGCATACGTACTCGACGGATTTTTCATTTCAGGTTGCGATTGCGCTGGAGAACTTTTTCAATGCCAAGAGCGCCGTAGCGCAGGGAGCGTGGGCGTCAGACTATGAGCTTGCGCGCAAGCCGATTGCACGTGGCGAATTGGTGCCAGTAACCCGCGCAAAAGGAAAATCATCAGTGGCATTAGCGCCGATAAAGAAGAAACAATAGTGTGCAGGAGTCCAAGAACATTGATTAGCTATCGCTTGTCGCAAGAGAGAAGCTTGTTTCGTGAGGGAAGCCCACCTGAACACTGAGATTCGGCTATTTGCTCCAGTTCTCGAAGTGGTTAATTAAGCTAAAAGAACATCGGGTACCGAGGATGGGTATGCAAGCTCGATCCTAAACGGAAACATTCTTTCCGAAAACGGTCTTGCGGGCCTGCGCTACGCTGAGGTCAGGCTCGCCCTGGCGAATGATACGTATTCGTCGGGACAAACGGCTCCATACTGGCCCTGCGCACCAGCGACCTCACAACCCAGTGGCAGATGAACCTACCGAACGGCTGGGGCAACTTGGTAACCGTGCTCGCCCAAGAAAACCAACTGTTTGCAGGATGCAACGGCTTGGTTTACCGGATGGATCTTGTGAAGGGAGCGCCGTTCATGCAGTTGCTCAACTTGCCGGGCATGGGTGACGGCGCAGAAGTCCGTCTCTGCCATGGCGGACGGCACTTTGTTCGCGGGAGCGAATTCCACCGTGCGTGGCCTTACTACCAGGTAGTTCGGCGGGACGTCTTTGCCTGCAACGGAATGTTGTTTGGCTAGGGACATGTTTTGCGACGACGAATACCAGGATGTGCAGCGAAGCGCGAGAATCACCCGGCATTACAAATCCATAAAGAAGAGAACAGGGCTTAATTCCAGTAGCGGCTGAAATCTCCGATAACGAGTTTGGCTGCAACGGGTTAATAGGATAGCTTCCGTATGGTTGGCAATCCGGAAGTTAACTACTTGCAAAATCTGCTCGCCACTCGGAGCGAATCACAAGAAGGGTCCTTATCCAGGAAGTTGACTGTACAATTTTTGTGCTGAAAAGCCACCGGCCAAAGCCGAAGAAAGATATCGATCAGTTGCAAATACAGAATTTCGAAGATTTCGATACACCCTGGAATCTGGTTCGGATCAGGGGGTCGGAGGTTCAAATCCTCTCTCCCCGGCCAATCATTTCAAAGCGATGCAGAGTCGTAGGCAAGTCACCTGAAACTAGAGTTTCTCACGTATTTCCCTTCAAAGCATCATTTCGCGGGGAAACGTTCATCTATTGAATTGTGCTCTCCATTCCTGCGGCGGTCCCAAAAATTCAAGATTATGCTGTCATTGGCGACTGTCGGGCTGCTGCCTTGGTTTCACGATATGGCTCGGTGGACTGGCTGTGCTGGCCGCGCTTTGACAGCACCGCAATCTTTTCAGCGCTGCTGGATCCGGATAAAGGCGGTCATTGGTCCATCACACCCACATCGCCATGCCGCTTTGAACGCGGGTATATACACAACACAAATGTTCTGGAAACACGGTTCGTTTGTGGTTCCGGCCAAGCGGTGCTTACTGACCTAATGCCTGTTGCGTCAGAGCAATTTAAGCGCACTGCCATGATGGCGGACCATGAAGTGATTCGGCGTCTGGTTTGCACAGAAGGCGAGATTGAGATTCAGGTTGAATTCCGGCCCCGAGCCGCATACGGCCAGCAACCCGTACTATTGCGCGATCATGGCAAGCTTGGATTGCGCTTTGAGTCAGGCGCAGGTGTTTACTGGCTGCGTTGCAACAGGCCGCTGCATCTCGAATCGGACAGAGTGCGAGACACGATTGTTCTCAAACGTGGCGAGGCGCTGGAATTTTCTCTCAGCTATTCTGAAGAATCGCCCGCGGTGCTGCCCGCGTTGGGCGAACGCGTGCGTGCCGCCATTGAGCGTTCCGTGGAATGGTGGCAGCAGTGGGCAGCGCGATCGAAGTATCAGGGGCCTTATCGCGAGATGGTCACACGCAGCGCGCTGGCGCTGAAGCTGCTGGCCTATGCACCGTCCGGAGCGGTGACCGCGGCTGCGACAACGTCTCTGCCGGAAAGAATTGGGGATTCGCTCAATTGGGATTATCGCTACTGCTGGTTGCGCGATGCCTCCCTGACAGTCCGCGCACTGGTCGGGCTGGGATACATGGATGAAGCCGAGAGCTTCCTTACGTGGCTGCTCCATGCCACACGTCTGACTCAGCCGGAACTGCGCGTTATGTACGACGTGTTTGGCGGGATCGCTCCGCGTGAGCACGAACTCGATTTTCTGAGCGGCTATTTCGGATCGCGGCCGGTGCGGACCGGCAACGGCGCACGCCATCAGCTTCAACTCGATATCTATGGCGAGGTGATCGAAGCTACCGCGCAGTATGCGAATGTCCAGGGAACTCTTGATCGTGCCACACAAAAGGTATTGATTGGACTAGGGAAACACGTGGCCAGGCATTGGGATTCGCCCGATGAAGGAATATGGGAGCCGCGTGGCGAAAGAGAGAACCACACGCACTCTCGACTGATGTGCTGGACGGGACTCGACCGCCTGCTGGCATTGTGCGACAAAGGCATACTGGCCGGCGCGCCCCGTGAAGAATTTTTGCGGGAGCGTGAGCGCATCCATCGGCAGCTTGAGACCCACGCTTGGAATGAGAAACTTCAGAGTTATGTAAGCACGCTCAAGGGTGAAGGCGTGGACGCAACGTTGTTGCGTATTCCCTGGTACGGCTTTGAAGCCGCCGATTCAGAGCGTATGAAGCTGACCTATCGCAGAGTTTGCGAACAGCTTGGCACCAGTAACGGCCTGCTGTATCGCTACCCCCGGCAGCCCGAGGAAGGAGCCTTTGGAATCTGCGGCTTCTGGGCAGTGGAATATCTGGCGCTTGGCGGAGGCGCGCTACGTGAAGCGCATGATCTTTTCGATCAGTTGCTCTCGTACGGCAGTGATGTTGGATTGTTCTCTGAGGAAACTGATCCCACAACCGGGGACGCGTTGGGCAATTTCCCGCAGGCTTTTACGCATGTCGGCCTCATCAGCGCTGCGCTTACGCTGGAAGAAAAAGAACGGGGCGAGCCGCATCCCGCAGAGGAAACGGGCGCGAATACAAAAGTCGCTGGCACGGAGGCGCGGGTATGAATTGGTCAAGTTGGCTGTTGTGGGGCTTTCTGGCGACGATTGTGCTTACAACCATCAGCGCCGGTACGCAGGGGCTTGGATTGACACGGATGAACTTTCCTTACGTGCTCGGTTCCATGCTTACTCCCGCCCGCGATCGCGCGAAACTTTACGGCTTCTGTGTGCACTTGGCCACAGGACTGGCGTTCTCGCTCATTTACGTTTGGATTTTTCAGTCGCTGGGCAAAGCAGGATGGTGGCGCGGATCAATCATCGGGGTCTGCCACGGCATCGTCGTGCTGGTAGTGATTATGTCGTTGTTGCCCGGACTGCATCCCCGGATGGCCAGCGAGCAGCACGGGCCGGAAGCGCACAACATGCTGGAGCCACCAGGATTTCTGGCGTTGCATTACGGTGTTCAAACCCCGGTGGCCATTCTTCTCTCGCATGCCGTATTCGGGGCGATTCTTGGCGCGTTCTATCGGCTGGCATGATCTTTGCAAGCATGGCGGTCGCAAACAAAGCCCAGCGCGGAGTGGCCTAACTGGCTTATGCTGCGCTGGGATATGCCATTGTGCTCAGCAATGCGTTCTCGGCCTGTCGCGAGTCGAGCCGTGTGTGCTGCGCTACGATTGGAACATCGGAGCGGATGACGCTGGAGTAATCCGTGTCGCGAGGGATGGGCTCGGGATCGCTAAGATCATTGAAGCGCACATGCCGGGTGCGCCGCGCGGGCACCGTTACACGATAAGGGCCAACCGGCTCACGGTCTTTGTAATAGATGGTGATCTCCACATGCGCATCCTGGCCAGAGCAGTTGAGGATGCACACGGTTTCATGGCTGATCATCTGCGGCGAAGGTCCGTGGCTTTCCTTGGGAATGTAACCTTCTGCGATGACCCACTCTTTAACTCCAATTGCATTTGCCATGTCTGCCTCCTTAATATGTGCTACCGCTGGCCAAAACGCTTTACCAGAACCACAACTCCACCGGCCATCATGGCCAGTACCGCCGCGGCGCGTAAACGCGCATTACGCCGTATGACTTTTCTGCGCGCGGTAAGTTTGGCTTCAGGACGTTCTCCATGAACTGTGTCCGACGCCTTGGCCAACTGGATGACCTCGGCCAAGTGCAGCGCTTCACGGTCAGTCTGTTGCGAAATTTGTTCGCGACAGCTGAAGCCATCGGCGACGATGAGTGTCGAGTCTTCCGCTTTTCGTACTGTGGGCAGCAGGCGCCGTTCGCCAATCGCGACAGAGACATCGTATTTGTCGCTTTCAAATCCAAAAGACCCCGCCATGCCGCAGCACCCGGAGTCTAGAACCTGAGCATCAAGGCCCAGCTTTTTCAGCACTGAGTGCTCCGCGTCAAACCTGAGCACCGACTTGTGATGGCAGTGGCCCTGCACCAGTGCTTTACGCTTGAGCTGCGGAAGCTGACGATTGCCGACCTTCTGTTCCAGAAATTCACTCAGCAGCAATGTTTGCTCTTTGAGCTTCTGCGCGAGCGGATCGTCGGGGAAGAGATTAGGCAACTCGTCACGGAAGACAGAGGCACAGCTCGGCTCCAGCACCAC
>DASXJO010000601.1:0-3788 GCA_036497385.1 Candidatus Angelobacter sp.
TCCTGCGGATTGCTGGCCTGGATCAGGTTTAAAACTGCCTTAGTAACGGCGGCGCGTTTAGTGCGCATGGAGCCGGAATTATCCACCACGATTCCGATGGAAACCGGAATATCCTGCCGCCTGAAGAAGGTTATCTTCTGCGGTTGATTGTCCTCATAAACCGCA
This sequence comes from Candidatus Angelobacter sp., assembly GCA_036497385.1. GTDB lineage: Bacteria > Acidobacteriota > Terriglobia > Terriglobales > Acidobacteriaceae > Angelobacter. Next base: position 166 of record DASXJO010000601.1, read on the forward strand.
AAATTGGTTTCCGCCAAGTTGGTCACCAGATGCCGCCTGGAATCGAGTACGGTAGCTGAAAGCGTAACTTCATTCACCTGTGAGCGGAAAGTGTATCTGTCGCCATTCTTCGTGACCGCGCCCACTTCGCTTCCCGGTATCTGGCCTGTTTGCTGCCCTGGCGGCACATTGCTGGGCGTAGCAGCCGGTTTGGCAACAGCCGCAGGTTTGGGCGTCCAACTTGGCAACGCCGGGTCAGAAGGATCGATGTCCGGCGGTAGGGGCGTGGCCTGTACCCGCTGCTGGTTTTGCTGCGGCGTGGTGGTTTGGCCTTGCGTCCCCCAGAAAGAGGTGGCGCCCAGCAGCATGAAGAACATGATTCCAAAAAACTTTTTATTGCGAAGGCGCATAGTATCCCGTTCTGGCATAGACATTTAGATGCGGCAACCCCTTGGGTGGATTAAGCTTCACTTTGATCTTGCGCCAGTGACCATCCTTAACCTTGTTGTTTGGACGGTATCCGAGTACATATTGGTTGCGCAGCTCTATTCCAATTTTTGTAGCCACATCTGCCAGTTCGTTGGGGTTGTTAATCGTAAACAAACGCCCGCCGGTAACACTGGAAATCTCTCCTAACAGTGCCGGGCCGGCGATTTCTTCCTGTTGGGTGGGGGCCACGCTGAAGATGCCGATGGAGTAAATCTGCACGTCGGCTTCTTTCACCATGGCTTTAATCTCATTCTCGGTGTAACGGCTGTGGTTATCGCCGCCATCGGAGATGATCAGCAGGGCCTTTTTGCTGTTTCGCGCATCCTTCATCTTGCTCACGCCCAGGTAAATGGCGTCCAGCAGGGCGGTGCTGCCCTGAGGCACTGTATAAACCAGCTTGCCCTGAATATCTTCCACAGACTTGGTGAAGTCCGCGCGCAGCTCCGGCCGATCATTGAACGTGATCATGAAAAATTCGTCCTGCGGGTTCGCCGTCTTGAAAAACTCGATGACCGCCTCGCGGGCTTTCATAATCTTGTCATTCATGCTGCCGCTCATGTCAAAAATCACGCCCAGGGAAATGGGAGCATCTTCGCTGGAGAAGTGCCGCACCTGCTGGACTTCACTGCCCTCAAGAACTGAAAAATTCTCTTTATCTAGCCCGGTCACAATGCGGTTCCAGTCGTCAGTAACGGTTACGTTGACCAGCACCAGATTTACGTCAACGGCCATTCCCGGCTTGGCATGGTTCTTAAGAGCGGGGTCCGCATTTCCGACATCTTCTTTAGTATCAGCAGTTTTCGGGGGCGCAGTAGGCTTGGGCTCAATATGGACGTTCACGTCCTGAGCGTTGGTGACAACTGCAAAAGCAACAAAACACACCAGCGTTAACGCGCAACGAACCAGCAGCGTTACAGACGCCTTGATTGAGTGCCCGGGGGAACGGTTTGCACCATACCCGCGGCGTTCGAAGCGGGCCATTTGGGAACCTCGTTTTGCCGCGATTTTATCACAGCGACACCAGATGGGATTCGGGAACTTGGACATTACACCGTTGCCTTTGGTCTGTGCGGCTGCTGTTAATCTTAGATGTTTGAGAGCTGGAAACAGGTTATCCGCGCCCCTTGGTAGAATGCAATAGACCGAACTGAAAATGGCTGAAATTATTCCATTCAAAGCGCTTCGCTACGATCCTGATCAGGTAAAGCTGGAGGACGTTCTGACCCAGCCCTACGACAAAATTACTCCCGAAATGCAGTCCAAGTATTATGAGCGAAGCACCCACAATTTAATCAGGATCATTCTAGGAAAAGCGGGAGAAACGGATACTGACAGTTTTAACGTATATACGCGAGCAGCCGAGTATTTGCATGACTGGCGTTCTGGCGGCATCCTGAAGCAGGAACCTGATCCGGGCATTTACGCCTATTCTCAGACATTTACCGTTCCCGGAACGCGCGATTTGCAGGAACGTCGGGGATTGATTGCTCTGGGGCGTCTGCATGATTATTCCGAAGGAATAGTACACAGGCACGAGCAGACCCTATCCAAGCCGCGAGCAGACCGCCTGAACCTGTTACGGGCCACTCGGGCTCATTTTGGGCAGATATTTATGCTGTATAGCGATCCGTCCCACGAGATCGAAACCCTACTCAAATCCCGCATGGACGAAGACCCTGATATTTCCCTACTGGATGAATACGAAACCCTGCACCGGGTCTGGCGAATTCATGAGCCCGCACTTATTCATGCAGTACAGCAGAAGATGCGGGACAAAAAGCTTCTGATTGCCGATGGCCATCATCGGTATGAAACAGCGCTGGCCTATAGAAATGAACGCCGCGCAGAGAGTGGCAGCTCCGATCCCAACGCGCCGCACGAGTTTGTAATGATGACGCTCATTCCCATGGAGAGCCGAGGCCTGGTAATTCTTCCCACACACCGCATTGTCCATGGCCTGCTGGATTTCGATCGCGAACGCATGCTGGAAGCGGCAGCACAGTTTTTTGATATCGACCGAATCGACCTGCGCACAGAGAGCCGTAGCGCCACCACGCTGCTTGGGCAGGCGGGGGAAAACGGCACAGCGTTCGTCGCGGTAACGCGACAAGGGCCATATCTCATGCGGGCAAAGCAGGATGCGATTCAGCATGCGCTGCGGGATGTTCCTGCGTTGCAGCGCGAACTTGATGTTGTTCAATTGCACCGAGTGTTGCTGGAGCGCGTCCTGGGAATTTCTGAAGAAGCCATCCGCAATCAGGAAAACGTTCGGTATGAGCGAGATGCGTTTGAAGCAATCTCGTGGGTACGCCAAGGCGCGAACGTCGCATTCCTGATGAATCCCGCCAGGATCGAGCAAGTGCGCGATATCGCTTTTGCAGGCGAAGTATTACCGCAAAAATCCACGGACTTTTATCCCAAGCTGCTAAGCGGTCTGGCAATCTATGCGCTGGAGTAAAACAGGAGCAGGATTGGCAGCTCTGGCGATTGTGGCTTTGTGCTGCGCTCTCGGGGTCTCCGCTACGGGTCCGGAGCAACAGCTCACGGTTTACACAGCACAAACCAGCTATTCCCTTCCTGTGCTCGACCGTGGCGGCAAGCCATATATCTCTGTCACAGACCTGCTTTCACCCTTGGGCGCTTCCCAGCCGACCACAAAAGGAAAAGACTGGCGGATCAGCCTTAACAAGACGGATCTACGGCTCACCGAAAGGAAAGATAAAGCCACCATCAATAAACAGGTAGTTGAACTGGGCGGCAGAGTGCTCGTCGAAAATGGCCGTTTCATGATGCCAATGGATGCCGTGCTTCCCTTGTTAGGCCGGCTGCTGAATACCACGATCGACTTCCATCAGCCGGCACGCCGCGTTTTTATCGGCAATGCGTTTACACGATTCACTACTGAATTCAAGAACGGCGATCAGCCGTCTTTAGTGCTGAATTTCAGCCAGCCGGTGAAGCCAAATAGAAACCACGAAGAAAAGCGTGGCGTTCTTACTCACACTGATACGACGACTTTAAGCTTCACCAAAGACCCGGTGGTCTCCGAGCTTAAGACGCAACACTATGGTGACGGAGCGATTCAGTCACTGTCTTTTTTTGAAGAAAATGGAACCGCCCGGGTCACCGTGACTGGGAACAAGCCATTGCAGCTT
>DASXJO010000602.1:0-2532 GCA_036497385.1 Candidatus Angelobacter sp.
TCTTCTGCTGCTGAATATCTTTGGCCTGTTCGCGTGGTGGGGGCTATTCAGCTGGATGCCGCCTTACCTGACCTTGCCTGTCGAAAAGGGTGGGCGCGGCCTGAGCATGATGAACACCACTACACTCCTTGTTACGTTGAATCTTGTAGGAATGTTTCCTGGATATCTCTGTTATGGCTGGTTCGCGGACAAGCTGGGTCGCAAACGATCTTTGATTCTTTATACGCTGTGCGCTGCTGGGCTGATTCCGTTATACGCGGCAGCGCGCACGCCGTGGATCATCCTGGTCCTGGGCGCGTTTGTTGGATTCTTTGGCACGGGCTTTTTTGCCGGATCAGGGATTATCGGCAGCGAGCTATTCCCTACTCGCGTCCGCGCACGCGCTTTGGGATTTACCTACAATGGCGCTCGCGCTTTGAGCTGCGTTGCGCCTTACACGATTGGTTGGGTGGGCGACAAAAAGGGTTTAAGCGCGGCGTTTTTGTTATGTGCAATTGCGTTTGTGCTTACCGCGCTGATGGCAACACAGTTGCCGGAAACGAAGGGAAAGCAGTTGGAATAGCCGCAGATTTGCGCAGATGAACGCAGATCAAGAAGAAGTAGCCGCGAATTTCGCGAATAAACACGAATCTATTTGGATTTACTCCTATTAGATGAGGCCACATGGCTTTCGTATCGTTCATTCTCATCTAGTTTCGTCGCGAGCGTAGGGCTCCCTCGCTGCCGCGAGGGATTCCAGAAATAGACTACGACAGTACCGGGGCATTCGCCGGTTGTGCCGCATTCTTCTTCGGACGTCGATTGGCCTGAAGAATCTTCTTCCGCAGCCGCAAAGATTTTGGCGTGACTTCTACGAGCTCGTCGTCGGCAACAAACTCAATTGCCTGCTCCAATGTCAGATTCTTGAACGGAACAAGGCGAATGGCTTCGTCGGCGGTTGAAGCGCGCATGTTGGTCAGCTTCTTTTCGCGGACGGCGTTCACATCAAGATCGACTTCGCGAGCATTTTCGCCCACGATCATTCCTTCATACAGCTCTACGCCAGCGCCGACAAACAAAACGCCGCGTTCCTGCAGGCTCCAGAGGGCATAAGCCGTCGAGGGGCCATTGCGGTCGGAAATCAGCGCGCCAGTCATGCGATGCGGAATTTCGCCGAGCCATTCGGTGTAGCCATCAAAAAGAGAATTCAGAATCACGGTGCCGCGCGTATCTGTCAGCAGCTCAGAGCGCAGGCCGATCATGCCGCGGCTGGGGATGGTGAATTCCAGACGCACGCGGCCGGAGCCGTGATTGTGCATCTTAAGCATCTGGCCTTTACGTGCGCCCAGCTTCTCAATCACCACGCCGATGAAAGCCTCAGGAATATCCACCATCAACTTTTCTTTCGGCTCCATCAGCTTGCCGTCAATGCGCTTGGTTACGATCTCCGGCTTGCCGACCGCAAGCTCAAAGCCTTCGCGACGCATGGTTTCAATCAGGATGGAAAGTTGAAGCTCGCCGCGGCCCAGGACTTTGAAAGAATCGGTTGCGCCACTGTCTTCCACGCGCAGAGAAACGTTGGTGAGCAGCTCCTTTTGCAGGCGATCACGCAGGTTGCGCGACGTGACATACGTGCCTTCGCGTCCGGAGAATGGCGAGGTGTTCACGGAAAACTGCATGGCGATGGTTGGCTCATCAATAACGATGTGCGGAAGCGGAGCGGGATTTTCAACTTCGGTAATGGTTTCACCAATGCCGATTCCTTCCACGCCGGCGATGGCGACAATGTCACCTAGCTCGGTCTGGTCAATATCCACGCGCTTGAGGCCGCTGAAGGAAAACAATTTAGTGATCTTCCACTTCTGCAGCGAGCCATCGAGCTTGGCGATTCCGGCTTCCTGGCCGTTGCGCAACGTGCCGTTGAAAATGCGGGCAATCGCCAGGCGGCCAAGATAATCGCTGTAATCAAGGTTTGCCACCAGGATCTGCAATGGGCTGGCGGCGTCACCGGCGGGCTCTGGCGTGTTGGCAAGGATTGCATCAAACAATGGACGCAGGTTTTCACCGGGAACGTCAATGCTGGTCGAGGCCGTTCCGGCTTTTGCGTTGGTATAAAGTACTGGGAAATCCAGCTGATCTTCCCGCGCGTCCAAATCTATAAATAAATCATAAAGCTCATTGAGCACTTCCTGCGCCCGGGCGTCGGGACGGTCAATCTTATTGATGACCACCACGGGTGGCAGGCCGGCCTCCAGGGCCTTGCTGAGGACGTAACGCGTCTGGGGCAGCGGGCCTTCGCTGGCATCAACCAGCAACATTACGCCGTCCACCATCTTCAAGGCGCGTTCCACTTCGCCGCCAAAATCGCTGTGGCCGGGCGTATCGACGATATTAATTTTTACGTCGTGATAGATAATGGCCGTGTTCTTGGCCAGAATGGTGATGCCGCGCTCGCGCTCCAGATCGTTGGAGTCCATCACCCGATCGACTACAGCCTCATTGACGCGAAATGCGCCGCTCTGGCGCAGCATGGCGTCCACCAGCGTGGTTTTT
>DASXJO010000603.1:0-11192 GCA_036497385.1 Candidatus Angelobacter sp.
TAGATCCAGAGGACGCCTGCTGCACTGACGCAGGCCCTTCCTTGACAATAAAAATTACGCTCGCCACCAGCAATATGGTTAAAACAGTTCTTGAGATCATTTAGCGTGTGCGGGAGCCGCCTGCGCCGTCAACGGTTGCGGCGTAATTTCCGGCTTTTCCAGCGATCCAGTAATTTCCCACTGTGTACCGCTAGTATTCACCTTCAGTTTTGCCTGCTTGTTGGCCAGAGACATAGTCCCACTCAACTGATAGATGCGGTTCTCTGCCCTAAATTTGCTTGGCAGGATTTTTATCGCTTGTTTGTCGATTTCCAGGGCGCCCTGAGCGTCGTTGAACCTTAGAGGTCTGCCCGCATCAAGTGCCAACGCTCTAGATATTCCATTGTTTATTTGAAACTCCACCCGGCCTCCGGTGCTGGTCGCCATTTCCTGAGGTGTCTTGCCTTCAAAGTGGACTGCATAACTTACCTGGGCCCTGCCGGCGATCCATTGCGCTACCTGGCCAGCCACAGTATTCGGTGGGCTAACCCGCTCCAGCATGACGCCTTCCAGAGAACCGCTGCCGGTATAACGCGGCTGGTTGCCGCTCCAGTCGATTTTCCATTCGCCTTGCGTAGTGCCACCGGCCATTTTGGCAGTCACTCGGTTTACTGCAAGTGCGTGGTCGCCCAGTTCAACATGCGCGGCAAATTTTTCCAAAGGCATATTGGCGATGTTCAATTCGCCCACGGCTAGAGTTCCCTCAGCTCGAAAATCAGGCAGCTTATTTTCTGATCCAGAAAGAAAAGGCAGGCTCCATCCCTTATCGGAAAATCCCATGAGCTCGGTCATATCGGGTATAGCTAGCGAATCCAGATGCAAATCAAACTGAAGCGGACAAGGAGCATTACCGGTACAGTTCAGCGGGCTGCTCACCAAGCCGGTGAATGCAATTGGACTATGCTCAAACTGACCATTGATTTTGCTGAGCACCAGCGCCGTATCGGTAAGTTGCGCGTCAGCCTCTGACATCACCAGCCGGTCTTTCACGCCCGGAATCCATGCCGCCAGGTTTTGCAGGTGTGCGGTGCCGTGGAGTTTAGGCGGAGCAAAATTTGCCCAAGGGCCACTTACATTTAAATCGACCAGCGCCGAAGCGGTTGTATTTGAAATTTGTGAATGGAATCCAATGGTACGGCCGAACGCCAAAAGTCTTTCCATTGGCACCATGCCCTTGGCGCTCACAAAATAGCCCTTGCTATCCAGGCTTCCTTGCAATTCCAACGTGGTTGATGGGCCCATTTGTACTGAGAATGCATCAAGCGTGAGCGAACCAGAATCATAAGCTGCGCTGGGAGCAACTGCCGGCGTGGGCTGCGCCGGGACGCTCGATTTTTTCTTTTTCACGACCAACGCGGTTGGCGTATCGCCCGCGCCAATGTGGAATCTTACTGCGCTCACCGGAAACGGTTTGTCGCCAACCGACGCTTGGAGCAGGAAGGGCGTACTCATGCCCGTTCCGTGAAAATCACGCACACCCGCGTGCCAGTGAAAACCGAACGCGGCATTCAGGTCGCCGCTGGCGGTGAAGTCATCGGGCAGGGAGCGGCGCGCCTGTCGCGCAAGCGCCGCCAGCAGAGAAAGCGGCACCCGGTTCGCCACCAGAGAAATATCATAGTTCTGCGCGCCTGGCGTAAAGTGGGCCGTTACCAGAAGTCCGCCGATGCCCAGAGGTGTGTCGCATTTAAGCCCAAGACTTCCTTTGGTGTAGTCGCCCAGGCAGCGGGTGCTGACACGCGGCATAGCGTTGCGATTGATATCGAAACGGCGGAAGCTATCCAAATCGGCTGTAGCGCTAATGTGCAAGTCCGCCAGGGTACCCGCAACTTCTCCGGCTGCATCCAATCCTCCGCGCCAGCCCTTGTCCTGCCCCATGACGAGACTGGAAAATTGTCCCAGTTGCGATTTTTCCCAGGAAACTTCCAGCTTTACCGGCATGTCACGAAGGTTCGCGGAGCGTTTTACGTCGCCATCCACGCGTACCGTTCCCGTATCGTTCAGGTTCATGTCCGTACGCACAGGATGGCCTTCCAGCCGTATGTGCCATGTATCTTCCGAAGCCAGCCAGAAAGCGAAATCGGTATTGGTGAGAGCGTAAGGTTTCTTTTCCTGGCCAAGTTTCAGGTTGATCCGCCCGCCGCTGGCTTCAATATAAGGAAAGCGTGAGCGCTGCTCCGCTCTGCGTTTCGCCGTGGGAGCGGTTGGCACCTGTTCTACGCGCAACAGCAGCGACTCCAAATTCCAATGGTCGCGCGCGTAAACCAGGTTCAGGCTGGGAGGAGCAACATCATCGGTCAGCTTAAGATTGGCGATTTCCAGTCGCCCTTGCCACAGTGAAGTCAATCGTAGATCCGCCGTTACCTTACCGCACACAAGCAGCGGTTCAGCACCGAAAGCAGGATCGTCCATCACCTTAAAATCGTAAAGATCAAATCCAGGGCGCGGAAACAGGCGGTATTTGACTGATTCAACTTTGACTTCCCTGCCCAGCGCCGCGCTTAAAGTTGAGGCCAGACGGTTCTTAAAGCGCGTGCCATTGATGTTTGGCGGCAGAAAGATACACAACGCCAGCATCACCACGACAATAGCAACGATTTTTTTCCTGGTAGACATCATGATTAACGCACCAGGTGGAAGAGCCGGTTCCATCGGGTAAGACTAAAAAAATGTACAGTGACGTTTAGAAATGCAGCCACGCGGTCCCCAATGGGTTTTGGTTCGCCGTTTTCTTCAGGCACATTGAATGACCAGAACACAACCAGAGGACGACCAATAATGTTTTCCTTGGGCACAAAGCCCCAATAGCGGCTGTCCAGGCTATTGTCGCGATTGTCGCCCATGGCAAAGTAGTGGTCTGGCGGAATGACAACTTCGTCATTATGAATACTTTCCTGCAGAGTTGCGGCCCATTCTGGAGAAATCTGGCCAATGCCATAGCTGAGCGCGGTAGGAAATTCATCACGATAGGTATCGTAAGTTCCGTTGCGAATCACGTATGGCTCAGCTTGCCTGACCCCGTTCAGATAGATCACACCATCATGCAGCCGAATCCGGTCGCCCGGCACACCAATAATGCGCTTTACCAGGTACATTCCCTGCTCGGTGGGATTCGGAGTAAGAAAGACCGCCGTATCTCCGCGGTGAATCCCGCGATATGGCAGGATCCAACCCAGCTTTCCCCTGCCCAGTGGCGTTAGGCGATCGACAAATACATGGTCTCCCACCAACAGAGTCCGCTCCATGGAGCGTGACGGAATCTCAAAATGCTGGACAACAAAGGTAAGAATAAAGAGCCCCACTACCAGCACGGACGCAATTCCAGCTATCGATTCCGGCAAGGTCTCTTTTGGACGCTCGGGCTTTTCCTGATTTCTTTTAAATAACGGCAAGATATATTCCTGACTGAATTGGAATCAGCGCACCAGATGGAACATGCGGCTCCAGCGGGTTTCACTGAAAAAATGCGTAGCCACATGAACCAGGAAACCCACACGGTCCGCCATGGCGGTGCGCTCGTATTGGTCTTTAGGTGTATCAAATGACCAATAAATAAACAGCGGCCGCCCGATCACGTTTTCCCTGGGAATGAACCCCCAGAACCGGCTGTCCAGGCTAACGTCGCGGTTATCGCCCATGCCAAAAAAATTGTCCGACGGGACCACGAGTTCGCCGTCTTTCAGATGTTCCCGCATCACAATGGGCCATTCCGGGTTTACATTCGAATCGCCGTCCGGAGGGACCACGGGAAACTGGTCACGATATGGTGAATAGCTTTGTCCGGAATGGTTCACATATGGCTCATTCAGGGCTTCGCCATTTCGGTAAACCTTGCCGTCACGGAGATGAATGCGGTCTCCCGGGATTCCGATAATCCGCTTCACCACATACATTCCCGGTTCTTTCGGGTGCAGGAACACAATAATGTCGCCGTGCCGGATCTCGCGGTACGGAATCAACGGCCCCACATATGCGGCTTTCAACGTGGGCGACAGGCGATCGACAAAAACATGGTCGCCCACCAAAAGCGTTTTGACCATGGACTCCGACGGTATCTCAAAGGCCTGCACCATAAACGTGATGATGAACAGTCCTGAAACCAGCACCGAAGCAATCCCGGAGATTGATTCAGGCAGGCTTTCGTTTTTCTTTTCCGGTTTTTTCTCTTTGCTCTTATCGAACAAACGCGATTTCCTGCTCAGAATATGGATTGATCAGCGAATCAGACGAAACATGCGGTCCCAGCGCGCCATGTCCAGCAGGTGGGCCAGTGTCTGTCCTGAATGAATGAGTTTATCACCGGAGCGTCTGGGTTCCGAGCCTCGGACTGAGAGATAGATCACCAATGGCCTACCTACGATGTTGGCCCGAGGTACAAATCCCCAATAGCGGCTGTCAAGGCTGTTGTCGCGGTTGTCACCCATCACAAAATAATGGTCCGCCGGCACCACCAGTTCGCCATCGTTCACGTAATTCGACAATTCATATCGCCAATGGCGGTCAATATCCCGGGAATAGCCACGCTGATTGGGGAAGTTGTCGCGATATCCATCCGGCATCCATTGCTTGTGCACTGCGTAATTTTCCTGGAGCGGAGTGCCGTTCACATAAACGATCTTGTCGCGAAGGCGGATATGGTCGCCCGGCATTCCAATCACGCGTTTCACTAGAAATTGGGATGGATCGACAGGAAAATAAAAGACGACGATATCGCCTCGTTCGATTTTTCCATAAGGCAGCAGGTGCGCCGATCCTGGCAAGCCTGCGTAATGCAATTTGTCCACCAGCAGGAAATCGCCGATTAGCAGCGTATTTTCCATGGAGCCAGAAGGAATTTGAAACGCCTGAACGATAAACGTGATCACGTAAATGCTAAAGATCACGACGGTGAAGAAAGCCTGTATCCCGAAAAGGTCCTTCGGTTCTCGATGGCTCTTGCGCTCCGGAGCGGCTGGAGGTGCGCTTTCTGGCAGAGCGACATTCGGCTCACCAATCTGAGGCTCAGCCGGCACCTGCGCGGGTGCAGCTTCAACCTGCGCTGGCACCGCCGCCAAAGCTTCTTCCGCCGGATTCTGATCTCTATCGTTCATTCATCTCAGCCTGGCCGCGCAAGTGCTCCAGCGCCTGTTTGGCGGCAAGTTGTTCCGCTTTCTTTTTCGTTCCGCCTTCGGCCCGGGCCACGTATTCCATTTTGCTTTGTCCCTGGATATAAATCCGCGCTTCCACCGTGAACGTCTTGCGATGATCTGGGCCTTCTTCCTTCACCGTGACATAAACAGGCTGTTGCCTGCCACTGGATTGCAATAGTTCCTGCAATGCGGACTTATGGTCGGTAAGGCTGAATTCACTTTCACCGTCAGCAGTAATCGTCTCCAGTTCAAATTCCAGGACCTGCCGGATGATGAATTCGCGCGTCTTTTCCAGCCCCGCATCCAGGTACATGGCAGCGATCACGGCTTCCAGGGCGTCTGAAAGCAGCGTTCCTTTTAATCTTCCACCACTGCGCTCTTCGCCGCGTCCCAGCCGCAGATATTTTCCCAATCCAATCCTGGTTGCTACGCCCACCAGATGTTCCGCACTAACCAAGTGCGCCTTGAGTTTTGATAACTGGCCTTCATGAAAGGTCGGAAATTTTTCAAACAACAACTGGCTCGTCACCAGCCCGAGCACTGCATCTCCTAAAAACTCAAACTGCTCATTATCTTGTATCTCCGCACACGCGTCCTGACCGCCGGCCTTTGACTCTTCATGCGCGTGCGAGCTGTGCGTCAGCGCTCGCTCCAGCATCTCCGGGCGGTTAAAGGTGTGTCCCAGCGCGGATTGTAATGTGGCAAGATCAGAATTCATGGTGAGGGAGCTCATTGTGGCTCCGTCGATGGCGCGTTGCGCGGGCCTCTGGCCAGCCCAGCCAACCGCTCATGTTCAACTTCCGCCAGCTTCTGTAATTCAGGATCGGAACTGGCAAGTTGCAATGCCTGCTCCACCGAGCCAAGCGCAGCGGCATATTTCTTTCGATGGTCTTGCGCTAGCGCCAGGTGGTACCACGCATATCCATCGGGCCGGATTTTGGCCAGTTCCGTGGCCATCTTCAGGTCTTTTTCCGCGCCCGCATCGTCGCCGGTTTTGAGCTTCATTATTCCAAGTGCTGAGTAAGCCATGGATTGCAGCGTCGTCTTGTAAACAGTCCCGCCTGAATAACCCACTTCAGCCGCTTGGATGGCCCGCGAAGCGTTGTGCTTGATGGTGCTGACTTTCTTGTCCCGGTCGCGATCTCGATCTCCCAGAGAATCTGCGAGTACCGTGGCCGTAAGCACCAGAGCCAGGGGATTGTCAGGATCAAGCGCCAGCACTCTTTCGCCCATGGCCAGCATTTTTACAGGATTGTTTTCTCGCTGATATTGGAGCATCGCGCTGGAATAAAGATAGCGGCGTAATTCGCTAGTGGGATAGCGGTTAGCGAAATCAATGGCGGCAGCCTCTTCAGTGGCAGCACCCTTCAATGCGTAAGCGGCATTGAAATCGGAGCGTTCCTGCTCGCTTCTCGCCTGGGGACGTGCTGGTGATGGGCCGTCCTGGGGTCCATTCTGCGCGATCGCCGATTCTAGCCCGTTACTCGGAATGGCAAAAAAGAATAGAGCGGCCAGACACAAGGTGGTGCTTTTGACTAGGGCTAGCTTCCAGCGCGGAAACCGTGCTGTTGGTATTGCGGTCGCAACTGCTATATGCCCTGAACTCATAGACTCAACTGCATTCTACTTCGGAGCCGGCGTCGGCAGCTTTTCCGGGGAAGGTGAAGTTCCGCCGGTAAGTGTCAGCAAGCGGCTTTGCTCGCCTTTGGCAAGGTTCTCCAAGTCGGCATTCGCGCCCATGACCTGCAGCGCGCGATTAATCGAGGCCAGCGCCTCTGAATATTTTTTCTGGTGGTCCTGCGCCAGCGCCAGATGGTACCAGATATAAGGATCAGGCTGGCTTTGGTTCAAATCAGCCGAGAGCTTTAATTCCTTCTCCGCTGCCACGTCGTCCGCAGTCTTTAACGCAACGATTCCAAGGGCCGAGTGGGCCATCGACTGCAACGTGTTTTTGTATGCCATCACCTGCTCCGGTGTTGCATTAGCTGGAGGCACAAAAGATGAATCCACAGTGTCCAGCGCATGTGAGGCATTCTTCCTGGCTCGCACGATTTTCGCCTGCCTGTCTGCATCAGCATCGCTTAGGCTATCGGCAAGAACTGTCGCCGTAAGTACCAGCGCGATGGAATTGTCAGGATCAAGCTGGAGCACCTTTTCTCCCACGCTCAACATCTTTGCCGGATTGTTTTCGTTTTGGTACTCATGCATGGCCTTGGAATAGAGGAAGGCCTTCAACTCGCTGTCGGGATATTTTGCCGCGAAGTCATCAGCCGCCTTCTCCGAAGCTGTGCCACCGGCAATAGCGTACGCAGTGTTGTAATCGTTGAATTCAGGATGTGTCTTGGCCTGGGGCACGTGCTTGCCTGCAGGCTGCGCTTGTTTACCGGCGCCGCTCGGCTGCTGCGAGATCAGAGTTGCGCTGAGCCCGCAAAAGATCAGAAAAAGCACAGCATTCTGCGAACGCTTTTTCATGGTTTGGCCGTTTTTCGAGCCTGGTAGGGTTCCATGAGGCCTCTCTCCGCGGCTGCTCTTGTATCCGCCGAGGGGTCGCCGGCAGCCAGCGCTGCCCGATAATGCTCTATAGCAACATCGCGCTTCTGCTGAATATCGAAGATCCGGCCAAGATATATGTGGCTCCAGGCCAGCATGCGGGAGTCATGCACAGATTGAACTGCTTGCTCAAAGCTGGCGCGCGCCTCTTCCATTTTTCCAGTTAAGGTTGCGATTCTGGCTAGAATGAAAACTGCGTGTCCGGGCGCTTCGCCGCCATGATTTTGCTGGAGGACTTCATTCGCCAGCTTCTGCGCGCCTTCGCGATCCCCGGCCGCAAGTTTCTGCTCCGCTATGTTCAGCAGGCGGTCTTCATTAGGGGCGGGTTGGACTGCACTAACGATCTCCGGCGTGGCCTCTTGGCGGAACACAACGTCACGTGCCCTTTTGCGCTCCCGCTCTAGACTAATCGTGTGCAGCAGGTTGCCGTAAGCATTCTTCAGCCCGGTTGAGTCTTTTTCAAAATCCGCTAACTGATCGTAAAGGACCCGAGTCAGCACGAATCCTTCCTCGACTGAACGCTGCACGTAGGCATTTCTGGCGGCTTCGTTCGATTTGGGAATCGTGGTACGCGCTTCAATGGCGCGAATCAGGCACTCATTCACCATGAGCGAGATGTCGTTCTTGAAGGCCGTCGCCATGGGCGCGGTTTTCACGTCTTCTAATATCGGTTCCAGCTGTTTCAGGGTGTTTCCGTGAGAAAGCGCCATGGGATCGAGCACAAAATGTAAATACGTGTGGCGGATCTCCGGAAAACGCACATGCTGTTCACGGTCAGGCGAGATAACCATGTAGTAATTGGTGCCAAAGTTTCTCGAATCCACCTGTCCTGGGGAAAGCAGGGGCTCCATGTAAATGACGAATCGCTGGCCGGGATAATTGCTGAACGGGACCTTTAAATAAAGATCAGTCTGAATAAGCAACTGGGAGACGGGATCATGAAGTTGATTGACCAGTGCCTGATATTCCGGTTGATGCTTCCGCCAGATAGCTTGAATGTTTGCTGCCTGATAAAACCTTTTTAATGGAGAGAGAACGCCGAGCACACGTTCGGCATCGGGGGCCAAATCAGCTTCAGAAACAGCTGGAGCAAAGTCCGGCGGTGGTCCCAAATTCAGAGCGAGAGACAGGTAAGGTGTTACGTCATTATCTTTGCCGGGAACCTGATGGTCGATCCAAAATTGGCACAGCGCGTTTCCTGCCTGCTTGGCTTCCTGGGACTGTGTCAATGCACTACGCACTTCCGTCCGCACCGTCTGGCGAAGCGGCATGGAAGCTTCCAGCCCGGCATCGTAACCGCAGCCGTTTAAGGCAGCCGCCAGCGTAAAAAATGTCTCGCTGACTTCCAATTGCGCTTTGGTGGCCTGAGCAAAAGACCTTCCGGCCGCCATAAGCAGCAGCGCAGACCAGAAAAATGGTTGAAGTTTCCGCTTCAGGGTCCCCTCCAAATGTGTGGGAAAACTTAAGTTTAGGCCAGAAAAACAGAAAGGGTCAAACCCTGAGGGTCTGACCCTTCCAGACAAGCGGAGAGCCTATCCCTTCACGTTTATATGGGAAAAGGACATAATCGCCTTCCCCGGGACTGGCCGGCCAAAGGATTGGGCCGGAACGAAGATGGTAAACAGCAGGGCGCGGTTCAACTGCGCCTTCACTTCTTCATCGTCGCGCCCGGAAATAATGCGGAAATTTTCCACCCGCCCGGTAGTGTCCACATAGGTTTCAATGACTACCGGGGAATCCAGGCTGAGCTGGTTCTCAGGGTACTCAGAGACCTGTAACCGCGGCGGAGTGTAAAAGGTTGATGGAACATCGTCATTGGCGCTCACTCGTGCCGGCATCAGCAACACGATCAGCACGCCAAAGAAGATTACGGCGGAAAGCACGCCTGCGGTGGCCGGAACCATGAAACCTTGAAACGTATTTTCCAGCCGCAGAACGCAACGCTGGAACAAACTCAGCGAGTTGCGAGAGCGGGTACTGGAAATGGCCACACGGATCTTCAACGCCATGTCAGAGGGGGGCTGACGGCGTCCCAGCGATGAAACCAGCGAACGTGTATTTTCCAAGAGAGCATATTCTTTCTGGCAATCCGCACATTGCTCCAGATGGGCGAAGATATCGTGCATCTCCGTCCCGCTGACGGCGCGGTCCAGATACGATGAGAACAGGGGCCGGGCCTCTGTACATCTCATGACTGTGCCTCCACTTCTGATTGCGCCGGAGAGCGGTGATTTGCCCCCGGCTTATTTCCCCCCACCTCAGAACCCATTTCGTTGCCGAAAGACTCCAGTCGTTTCTTTAGGGCATCGCGGCCGCGGATCAGGCGGGACTTTACTGTTCCCAGCGAAATCTGCAACACCTCTGCGATCTCTTCATAGGCAAGCCCTTCAATATCGCGCAGCACCACGGTTGTACGATAAGGCTCCGGAATTTGTTTCAATTCCATCTCCACCCGCGCACGCACTTCTTCATGGGCAAAAATCTCCATAGGCGATTCACGCTTGTCTGCCAGGGTGTCACACAGGCCAAAGGAGTTTCCCTCCTGGTCCACATGGGCTTCCATGGAAGTTTCTTTGCTCTTGTGCCGGAACCACCAGCGCCTCTGGTTGGAAGCCTCATGTATGGCAATGCGGTAGAGCCACGTTTTCAGGCTGCATTCGCCATTGAAACGCTTCATACCGCGAAAAACTTTAAGGAATACTTCCTGAGTGGTGTCCGCGGCATCTGCAGGGTCGGTCAGAATGCGGTACACCAGGCTGTAAATCGGCTGATGATAGTGGGTCACAAGCCAGTTGTAAGCCTCTTCAGAGCCGGCTTTAAGCTCGGCAACAATAGAGGCTTCTTCGGCTCTTACGCCGATCGCGGTGGCGATGTTTCCCAATGCTGTTACTCCCGCCACTCTTCTCATGGCGTCACCCCAATTTTCTCAAGATATGGGCGCCGCCACAACTACCTTCAGTGGTAACGGCAGTAATCTACCCAAGGGGACAGCAATTCCTTTAAATGGATAGACCCCACCCGGGGGTCAGAAGTTCCATGATCTTTGATCTTGGGAGATTAGTGAGGAGAAGATGAACTCTGCGCGGGAGTGGCAGTAGGTTGCGCAGGCGGGGTGGAAGTCTTTTTCTTTGTGGATTTTGGATGCTTGCGGGGAGGAGTATCGTTTTCGTCGATTACAACCACTTTTCGCCCCGGAACAACGGCACCTGGGGTCTGCCTGGCCTGAACTGAATTGGCGGCGGCGCGATTGGCTGCTTCCATTTTCCCGGCCGCCTGCTCTATATACGTGGATAAGTTCTGCCGGACAGTGTCCAAAGCAGTGGCATCGCCCTCCAGAGGTTGATACTCCTCTTTCTTGCCATAAGCGCCTGCGGCCTCGGCCATGGAGCTGAGAAACTCATAAACCACATTCAAATTGTGATACAGCTTGAAGCTGGCCAGCACTCCACCGCGGCTGGTCTGGACATCGCTAACCAG
>DASXJO010000604.1:0-2560 GCA_036497385.1 Candidatus Angelobacter sp.
CCGCAACCGTTGACGGCGCAGGCGGCTCCCGCACACGCTAAATGATCTCAAGAACTGTTTTAACCATATTGCTGGTGGCGA
This sequence comes from Candidatus Angelobacter sp., assembly GCA_036497385.1. Lineage (GTDB taxonomy): Bacteria > Acidobacteriota > Terriglobia > Terriglobales > Acidobacteriaceae > Angelobacter. The sequence goes on from DASXJO010000604.1 coordinate 82, forward strand.
GCGTAATTTTTATTGTCAAGGAAGGGCCTGCGTCAGTGCAGCAGGCGTCCTCTGGATCTAAACCGGCTACTTCCCAGCAACCTTCTACCCATTCCACTGGTTCACAACAGACCTCTGGGCATCGGCTTGCTGACAGCCTGCAAACCAAACTGGATCATATCCAGCAAAACGGTGAACAACAGCACCCGGACCAAGCACCCACCGTAATGACAGAAGAAGAGATCAACGATTACATAGCTGCCGACAAGATCGTGCTTCCACAGGGCGTGAAAAAGTTGAAACTGGAAGGCCGCAGCGGAGTTGTGACGGCATTTCTGAATGTTGACTTTGATGAAATCCGGGCAGGGCAAAGTTCGTCCAATCCCATGCTCTCACTGTTCAGCGGCCAGCATGACGTCCGAGTCGAGGCTGACGCATCCGGCAGCGGACGCGAAGGACGCGTGCATGTACGGGAAGTAGATATAGATGGATTCAGCGTGCCGCATATGGCGCTGGAATATTTTGTCAGCAAATACATTACGCCCAAATACCCCAACGTGGGTATCGATTCCCAGTTCCAGCTGCCCAACAAAATTGACACCGCCACAGTGGGCTACCACAAAGCTACGGTTACGCAGAAGTAGCTGGTCCCGCGTCCCTGCGCGGTTTCGGATAAAATAATGGCCATGCTAAAACACATCCGTTGGAATGATGTTGAACTTGAACAATTGAACCCGCTGCTGGACCGCCAGATGATTACGGGCGAGAACCTAATGCTTGCACGGGTCCTGCTAAAGAAAGGCTGCGTGGTGCCGGAGCACAGCCATTTGAATGAGCAGCTCACTTACATTGTGGAAGGCGCGTTGAAGTTCTGGATTGATGGCAAGGAAATCATTGTCCGGACAGGCGAAGTGCTCTGCATCCCTCCGCACATGCCGCACAAAGCCGAAGCAATTGAAGACACGGTCGATCTTGACGTGTTCTATCCGCCGCGCCAGGACTGGTTGAACAAGTCAGACGTTTATCTGCGCAATGCAGAGCCGGCTGCCAGCCGCTAACAGTCTCGTCCGCGTGCTGACGATTCACCTGCGAAATTATAGGGAGGCTGATTGGAGAAAATAACCAGCCTCCCCGTGGTGGATTCACTGCGTTTTACGCAGTTCAAGTTGAAACAGCAACGCGCACCCGAGATCAACGTGGTACTCGCCACAGGGGATCACTCCCAAGCGCGATTACCCATTGATCTTCGTTACGCCGACGCTTCTGGGGGGAGGAAAAAGTATCCAGGCCAAATGCGCCGCAGTCGTGTTGTGTTGCCGTCTCCTGTCCCTGAGGTGATCGCTACGCTGGTCGAGCGGGCCAGCGCCTTGCAATGCTGAGCAGCGAACTATTTCCACACCCGATTAGCGGGATCGTGATGTCGAACCAGAAAGCCGCCCGTTCCCAGGGCACACTCCAACCACCACACCACTCCGTGCGCTTTTAGCTTTCGCGTCTTGTCACAGCACGGGCTTACACTTCATTACCGGAATTTCGAATCAAAGCTTTGCTGATGATGCCGTTTTCATTTCAACACTAACGATTTAAGGACGAATTAGTGTTTCATTAAAATTTCTCATCCGGTTTTTGCAGAAAATAGGTATTGTGATTCCAGGTATTGAATGCGAAGGAGAATTAACGCAAGCCGGATTTAGAGCTAAGAAACGTCAAGGCCAATGGATTTCATCAGTTCTATTCCATTGCTGGTGGTGACCACGCCGGGGCGGAGACAATAGTCAAACGAAAGCCTGTCACCTTCAAAGCGTTCCTGGAAATGTGCATTGCGTACATGCTCAGGAAAAACTTGTTCCAGCGAAGTGAGAGCAAGATCGTGGGTCGTGACAAGACCGATAGCGCCGTTGCGAACCAACGTCCGCAGCACACCCTCAGTGCCTACGCGCCGATCATGCGAGTTCGTGCCCTGCAAAACTTCGTCGAGCAAAAACAATGCGGGCTGCGTAGATGAAAGATCCACTACCTGGCGAAGCCTTTTGATTTCAGCATAGAAATGAGAGATGCCCTTCTGCAACGAATCAGAGACGCGCATGGAAGCGCCTACCGCGACGCGGGAAAGCCGCAAGCGCGTGGCTCTCACCGGTGCGCCCATCATTGCCAGAACTGCGTTGATTCCGACCACGCGCAGGTAGGTGCTCTTGCCGGACATGTTGGACCCGCTTACCAAAAGCACCTGACTCTTTCCTCCCAGCCGGACGTCATTGCGCACACATTTGTCGGCGGGCAAAAGAGGATGGCCTAGAGCATCGCCGTGGAAACAGATTTCCGCCTCTGGCGGCGCAAATTCCGGAAACGGGTCTTCTGGATGCTCGTAAGCGTAAGCTGCTATCGATGAGAGCGCTTCGATTTCTCCAACCACTTCCAGCCATGCTTTTATGCCGCAGCCGTACGTGCGACGCCAGCGCTCCAGCGCAAAAGCAATTTGCATCGAGTAAAGCAGCGGGAT
>DASXJO010000605.1:0-2781 GCA_036497385.1 Candidatus Angelobacter sp.
GGACGCTGACGACCTAGAAACCGATTTCACTAATCCCACGGATTCCCCCGACACGCAACAGATAAGAACTTTCCATCTGGCAACAAGTTGCATATACAACACCACGGCTGGATGGCTGGAGAGCCACGGTAATGCCAATCGCTTCGATACCAGTGACAGCGCTCCCCTTCTGCTGGATGGCTTTGTTCATACCGCGGCGGGCCTGGCAATTTTCGATGGCGATGCTGATACCAAGGGCGTACGCTCCATGGGTTTTTACAACCAGTCTGACCTGCCTTCGCCCTACTGGTTCGCAACGCAGTTCGCCACCTCGGATCGCTGGTACAACCCTGAGCCGGCACAGACTGAGGCGACGCGGCTGTACGCGTTGGCAGCTACCTCTCAGGGGCTCGTGCACCGTCCGCAGGACACAAACACGCAGCTAACGGCAAAGACAATTTTTCAGCTATTGGACGCCGCGGGGATTTCGTGGAAAATTTATTCGGTTGATCGCCAGCCTGACGGGAAACTGATCACGACCCTGCGCAACTTCCAGCCGTATGGCGCCACCAAGGAAGATCATATCGTCCCCATCTCGCAGTTCCTGACCGACGTGCAGAACAATACATTGCCGGCATATTCCTATATTGAGCCGGGATTTTCATCCGGACGAGACGAGCATCCCGGAAAGGGCAATAACATACAGCCCGGGGCCGCCTTCGTAAATTCACTTTTTACCGCGCTGATCAACAGCCCTTCATGGAAAGATTCAATTTTTATTGAAACTTTCGACGAAAATGGCGGCCTGTTTGATCACGTGAGCCCAATGATCGATGGCAGGCCGATTCTGGAATTGTCGGTCGGCGCTTCCGGGCAAGCGGTCGGGGCAGGCAAATATCCGACCGATGCGGCCATCATGCACGTTCCCAGCCCAGACGGCATCAAGCCGCGAGACCTGCTAACGAGCGATCCTCAAAATGATGATTTCGTCCGCACCGGCTTTCGCGTGCCGCTAATTATTGTTTCGCCATTTGCCAAGCCGCATTATGTTTCTCACACGCCTATGGACTACACGGCGGTCCTGAAGTTCGTGGAGAAGCGCTTCAACCTGCCGAGCCTTAACGCGCGCGACGCAGCCCAGGCGGATATGGAAGAGTTCTTTGATTTCTCCTCCCCCAATTTGAATCCCCCTTCACCGGCCAGCCAGCCGATAAACCTAACCTGCAATGCAGATCTGGCTTCGGGGACCAAGAATGTGCCGTTCCCGCAATAGAGCACTCACTTCCAGCACTCAGCCAGAAGACGAGGCCTCGAGAAATCGGGGCCTTGATTTTTTTGTGAGCGCTCAGTTTCGAACCACGAGGGGCGGCTATCGATGAAAGCGATGGTTTAAACTCAAACCTCAGGGCTTCTGCCGGAATTGTGGGGACTTACCTGAACCTTTAAGGTAAATAACCGACATGCACTAACGATTGCCTCGTGTGGCTTGGGTTTCGCCGTTTTTCTGTGGTACTTTAGCCCCAATTACACTTGTGCGCGATTTCCCACCGCATTTGGAAAGGCTGCCCTTTCGGATTATTGATTTTTTATGGCACTCGGGTTTGGATTCAACAAAGTAAAGGTACTCGCGCAGGCGGAGAAGTTTGTCCAGCAAGGCAAGCTGCCCAACGCGATTTCTGAATATGAGAAGGTCATCAAGGAAGACCCCAAGGACCTGACGGTCCTGAACACGATTGGGGACCTATACGCACGCGTGGGCAACAACGATCAGGCCACGTATTACTTCAAAAGAGTTGGCGACCAGTACGCGCAAAACGGCTTTGCCGTTAAAGCCATCGCCATTTACAAGAAGCTGACTAAGATCGGGCCGTATAACTCTGAGAACACAACCAAGCTGGCGGAACTCTATGGGCAGCAGGGTCTCTATAATGACGCCCGCGTCCACTACATGCAGGTGGCCGACCATCTTTTGAAGTCGGGCGATAACGCGCAGGCGGCCAGGGTGTTCCAGAAAATTCTGGAACTTGATCCTGAAAACGCCCACACACAGGCCAAGCTGGCCGATCTCTATACAAAGCTGGGCAAGAAAGATGAAGCGCGCAACATTTATTACAGCGCGGCTGAGTCGCTTTACGCCCGTGGATCCTATACCGCGGCGGAAGAAGCCCTGGGTAAAGTGCTTGCGCTTGATTCCACAAATACCGGCGCGCTGATGCTGCGCGGATTAATTTCCGTGGAAGCGGGCGACAGCCAGGCTGCGGTTGGATACCTGGAGCAGGTCACTGATCTCGATTCGCGGCCGGACGGCCTGCGCGCTCTTCTGCGCGCCAAACTCCATACAGGTAACGCGGATGGCGTGGAAGCAGTGGCGGAGAAGCTGCTGACGAAGCACAATGACACTACTGGCGTGAGCACGGTGGCGCAATGGTACGTGACGAACAGTCGTGAGGAAAGCGCGCTGCGTTTATATGAAAAACATGCCGAGCGTTTGTTCGGCGGCAATCCAACGGCTTTGCAGGAAACGCTAGGTCCACTCACCAACCGGGTAAAGGACAATCCAGCGGCGCTGGCCATTTTGAAGCGCCTGACCAATGAATCGGGCGACCACGCCCAGAACGCAGAGGTGATCGAGATACAGGCGCACGCGGCGGCGCAAAAAGGCAATTTCACTGAAGCGCGCGATCTCTACCAGAAGCTCACGGAGATGGAGCCGGAAAATGCGATTCACGCCCAGAACCACAAACAGATGCTGGCCAAGCTGGGAGAAGATTCAGCCACGCGCATCCTGACACCGGAAGAGGC
>DASXJO010000606.1:0-8985 GCA_036497385.1 Candidatus Angelobacter sp.
CGCCCCGCCGATGTTTACATTGCGCCACTGGGCGCAGGCATGAACCTGCACGCCGCCAAGCTAGCGCGCGAACTTCGAAAACAGGGCGTGGTCGTGATAGCAGGTGACGAAACCTTTAAGCTCAAGAAGTCGCTCGAGACCGCCAGCAAACTCGGAGTCCGCTTCGTCCTGATCCTGGGTGAAAATGAGGTCAATTCCGGACTGTATGCTTTAAAAAATCTGAGCACCGGGGAGCAGGCGAGTGTGAGCAAGACAGAGATTCCTGGTATCGTGGTGAAACCTCGAGCGTAAGCTTTGTTTTAAATCCCGAGCGTTGCGAGGGATCGCTACAGCCACAACAATATTCAGGACCGCACCTCAACCTCGTTTCGCAGCCATAGCGATCTCTCGCTTCGCTTCGAGATGAAGCGGACTACTTAACTTCCAGCGCGTCCCCCGTCTTGTGCTCCGTAATCTGAAACTTCAAGAACTCATGGATTGCCCTGACCACCTCGGCGTTCGCCGATGAAATCACCACGCGCCCGCCATTCGCCGCCGACTCATACCTGTAGTGAATCTGGTCTTTCGATTTTGTCATCAAGTTCACGCCTGGCGGAGTCTGGTCATGGACGAACATCGGAATATTGAAATCGCCGGACTTGAAGGCCTGGGCAATGTGGTGCAGGTGCATTTGGATTTCTTCTTTGCTCGTTTTGTCGTCGGCTGAGTTGGCGGTCACCTGGATTGCGCCGCCGTCCTTGCGCAACAGGAAATGGTGCGTGATCTTCTCCTGGTCGAAGCCCATGCCCTGGTTCCCGCGATGCTCCATTTTCTCGTGTTTGGAATGGTCCTGCGGCGGCGCTGCTGCGCCCTGTGGCTGAAGTGTCAGCGTCGATATCAAAATCGACAATGCAAGAGAGTTTGTCATAATGCCTGCGCTGGTTAGACGGCAAATAGCCTTTAGGGTAAGCGCTTTTTTGCTTTTCTCCGTGTCTCCGTGCCTCAGTGGTGGGTTTGGCTTTCTCTCGATTTATAATCAAAGTTTCAGCCTGATTAAGAAGGGTACTTCTTTGCCGCTTGATTTTTTAGGTGATCTTCGTCGCACGCACATGTGCGGAGAGCTGCGCCCGGAGAACACGGGATCGCAGGTGATTTTGCTGGGCTGGGTAAACCGCCGTCGCGACCTTGGCAACGTGATTTTTATCGATATCCGCGACCGCAGCGGTATGACGCAACTGGTCTTTGACAAGAGCGCAAATCCAGCAGTACATGAGAAGGCCAGCGCGCTACGCTCAGAGTACGTAATCGCGGCGATTGGCAAAGTTCGCCGCCGCGACGCCGACACCATCAACCCGAATATCGCCACCGGCGAAGTTGAAGTCACCGTGGACGAACTCAAGCTGCTCAATGAATCCAAGCTGCCGCCGTTTTTGCCCAGCGAAGCCGGGCCAATCAATGAAGAAGTGCGTCTGAAGTACCGTTATATTGACCTGCGGCGCGAGAAGATGCAGGCGAATATCCAGCTGCGCCACAACGTGGCGCTGGCCATCCGCCAGGACCTGGCCGCGCGCGGCTTCCTGGAAATTGAAACGCCTTTCATGACGCGGAGCACGCCCGAGGGCGCACGCGATTACCTGGTGCCGAGCCGCGTGCATCCCGGCGAGTTTTACGCGCTGCCGCAGTCACCGCAACTTTTCAAGCAGATCTTGATGATCTCCGGCTTCGATAAATATTTCCAGATCGTGCGCTGCTTCCGCGATGAAGACCTGCGCGCGGATCGCCAGCCGGAGTTTACGCAGATCGATCTGGAAATGAGCTTCCCGCAGCCTGACCGTGTGTATGAAGTGGTGGAAAGCTTTTTGAAAGCCGCATTCAAGGCCGCTGGCCTAGAGCTGCCGACTCCGTTCGTCCGCATGAGTTATGACCAGGCCATCCGGCAATACGGGATTGACAAGCCGGACATGCGCCTGCCCGCGATGACCGACATCCGCCCGGCCTTCACCGATGAAGACCTGGCCGATCTGCGCATTGACGGCAGCTTGAACATGGTTGGCATCAGGATTCCGAACGTAGGCAAGATTTCTGATCGCGAGAAAAAAGAGCTACGCGCTCTTTCTGAAGAGCTGGCCAAGCGGAATAAAGGCTTTGTCGGCGTGCTGTATGACTTTTTGCAAATAGAAAAAAAGCGGCCGCAAGTCGCCGCAAAAATACGAGAGCTTTGCGGAGCAGGCACGGACGACCTGGTAGTTCCGGCTGTCGGCATTGCCGCAGAAGGCAAGACACGTTCTGCTGCCAACCAGAAAGCGCAATACACTTCCGGCGGTGAAGCTCGGCTGGAGTTGGCACGCAAGTATGCTGACAAACACAAAGCCTTTGAGCGCACAGGTGACGTGGCGCGCGATTTCAAATTCGTCTGGGTCACTGACTTTCCCATGTTCGAGTATGACGACAAGGAAAATCGCTGGAACGCTGCGCACCATCCCTTTACTTCGCCACATGAGCAGGACATGGGCAAGCTGCAATCCGATCCCGGCTCAGTGCGCGCGCTGGCTTATGATGTTGTGCTGAACGGCACGGAGTTGGGTTCCGGCTCGATCCGCATCCATCGCCAGGATATTCAAAAGCAGATCTTTACCGCCCTCGGCATGACCGACGACGAAGCCCGCGCACGCTTCGGCTTCTTCCTGGACGCGCTGGAATACGGTACGCCTCCGCACGGAGGAATTGCGCTTGGGTTGGACCGCATTGTGATGATCCTGGCCGGCGAAGACAGCTTGCGCGAAGTAATTCCCTTCCCCAAGACCGCTAAAGCCATTGACATGATGGTGGACGCGCCGACCCCAGTGAATGAGACACAACTGAGGGATTTGGGAATAAAACTCAGGGGATGATTCGGTGGAAATGCGGTCTGTCAGGATTTTCGTTCTGGGCGTCGTGGGACTCGTCGCAGCTTTTCTGATTCCTTCAGTCCAGGGCTATCTCTTGTCCGTAATGGCCATCAGTCCCTTAGGACTGCTTGTTATAGGCCAGTTTTGGCTTCCACGTTCTAAAAGAGTCATTCAGGTCTGGTTCAATCCAGTCATTCTGAAACTGGATGGAGAACTAATTTCTCCGGAACCAGGGACACCGTTTGGGCGGCTGAGCGGCAAGAATCTGACATACAGCCTCTTCAAGCAGTGGCATGAATTTGAAATCGTTACCCACCGCTTCTGGCTCCTGGCTGCCATAGGTTTAGGCTCTTTGGCCGCGGTGTGGCTCGTTTCCTTGATCAACGCAAGCTTATTTCTTGGATTTGGCTACTTCTACATATCTTGCTTTACGTGGACGTTTGTCATTTCGCTGGCCACGAGATGGATCTTTGAGCGCCGAATGCTGCGTCTCGAAGGCGTGAGTATGGGTGGTTTTTCTGCAAAGACATATTCAAAGCCGGCGTATCGCCAGATTCTTTATCACTTTGTAGATCCGGAAGGACACTACAGAGGTGGCTGTTTCGACTCCGTTTTTTGCGACGAAAGCGACAGTCTGACGATTATCTTCTATGACGAAAATGATCCTGACCGAAGCATTCCAGCATCAGCCTTGATGTTTCATAAACTCGTATGGAAGGAAAAAGAGACTTCAGAAAGACGAACTGATGCCCAGAATGCCTGAGTAAATTGAGGCTACGCTTCCTCTCGCCGTTGCATATCTTTTCCAATCGTCCTTGATCCTGCCCACAACACACCCGCCAACAACAGAGACAGCACCGGGATCAATAACAGGGCCTGTTGCAGGCCAACAGCTTTGAACGGCTCGGTGATTTTGTCGAGGCCCGCAAGATGCGCCGCGTGCAGCGCAAAAACGTCGCTCATCTTGCCGATGATCAACGTCCCCCATGAAGCGCCGATTACATACATCACCAGGAAGTAAATCGCCATGCTGGTGCCACGCAGCGCTGGCGCAACAATGTCATGAATCGAGGCATACACCAAACCGTAATACATATTCAGCAGGCCATAGGCAATGGTAAGCAGAGGAAGGGCCAAGGCGATTGATCCGATGCCTTGATGAATTCCAAAGTATGAAAGCGGAACTGCCAGCAGCGCGGCAATGGCGGCGATCTTCATACGTCCGCTGCGGTTGCGTTTTACGATTCGATCACCCCAGATACCGGCACACGATCCGCCCAGAATGCCGCCAACGGCATAAACAATTCCTGTTGTAACGCCTGCGCGGGCCACGCTCATGTGGTGAATGCGGCTGAAAAATGCCGGGAAAAATGTCCCTACAGAATAAAGATTAAAGTTCACCAGCGCCCCAGAGATAGCAATCCACCAGAATGTGGGAACGCGCAGCACGGCCCAGATGGAACCGGCGTCCACCGGCGGCACGTGCTTTTCAGAAGCGCCACGCGCGGGCTCGGGGAGCATGAGCAGCAAGGGAATTAAGATCAGCGCGGGTGCGGCGGCCACAATCATGGCTGCGCGCCATCCCATTCTTTGCGCGATGGGGCCGCTAAAGAAAAAACTCAGCGCTCCGCCCACGGGAACGCCCAGCATAAAGAGCGCCAGCGGCTTGGAACGTTTTTCAGCGGGGAAGAGATCGCCGATCCAACTGGTGGCCGTGGGAGCGGCTGTGGCCTCGCCTATGCCAACTCCCAGCCGCGAAATCACAAGGAAAGAATAGCTGTTGATCCAGCGCGCACTGGCCGTGAGAAGCGCCCAAACTGCAATGCCCACCGCGAGAAGCTTCTTGCGGCTCACACGGTCTGCCAGGAGTCCCAGCGGCAGCCCCACCAGGCCATAGAGCATGGTGAAGGCAAAATTCAGCCCGCCAATCTCTGTATCGGTGAGATGAAATTCCTTGCGGACAGGCTCCACAATTGCGCCGGCAACCTGGCGATCGTAAAAATTCAGGACGTTGATGGCCACCAGCACCGCCAACGGCCACCAAGTCGTCGATCTCCTTGATGCAACTGTTTGTCCCGGCGAAATAGCTGCCTGCTCTTGGGCGCTCATGCGCGGCAATGTTAACAGATTGCCGCGCGCAAGGTCATAGCTATTCCGGTCCACATGGCTGCTCGTTTATGGACCAAGTCAAAAAAGCAGCATCGCCCCTCCGTCGGGAGGGATCAGCCTGGCCGCGCTACTTCCTTTCGACGCTCCCCTTCAGTATCACCATGCTTGAAGGCGTGTCGGGCTTCACGTTGTCCTCGGCCGTGATGAGCACGTCAAAGTCTTTATATGTGGTGGTTGATTTCAGGCTGCCTTCCAGGTTTTCGTTTACCCGCAATGCTCCCAGCAACTCAGGGTTCTTGCCGCGCGGCTGCACCCAGACCAGATAGGTCTGCTTGGGCGGCGTGAGTGATTGCGGCGTTGCCATGTGCTTTACTTCGATATTTACGCCGGTGTTGCCGTTGCGATCTTTGTCCGTAATGATTTTGCCTTCTGCGGCAGGAGCAGCTCCGGTATTAGTGAGTCGATCTTCCCTGCCCCATGCAACGGTGGCAAGTAAAAGGCTGAACAGCAGAAACAGTGTGATGGCGCGATGGCGCATAATTCTTTCCCCCCAATTCGACAATTCAAGTGAGAGATAAGATGAGTTGCGGCGGGAACAATGTTGCAGCAAATGCAGAGCAGCTTTGTTTTTTCGTTTCAGGAGAGCTGCAGCCGGAGTGGAGCGCTGGATTGGCCTCCCTAAGTCAAAAAAAAAGGAGCCGAATTGCTCGGCTCCCGTTTGAAGGAACAATGGTTAGAAGTTGAATTTCGCAACAAGCTGCATCACGCGCGCATTGTTGGCGAAGGCTTGTGTCGGGTCGTTGAAAGCACCGCTGTTGACGCGGACAAAACCAGTGATACCGGTATATCCAATCGAGTTCACGGTGTTAACACTGCCCGGAATGAACTGGGAGTGGTTGAATATGTTGAACGCCTGAGCAGTGAACTCAATATTGGTCCTCTCACTCGTGTTAAAGCGTTTTACCACGGCCATATCCCAGTTGTTCGTGCGTGGGGTAGCCAGTGTGTTGCGTCCCGCGGTCGCCAATGCGCCTTTGCCAGCCTGAATGTACTGGGCATTGGGATTAACGGCAACGTAACCTACCGTGTCACCTGCTCCATTTGTGAGCGGGGTAACGGCGCTTCCGGTACCGGGCACACCGTTCGGATTGATGATGGTGCGGTCCGGAGCAGAATCGCCGTTCAGGTTGGAGTCGACGCCGCTCTGTGGGGTGTAGAACTCAGGAGACTGAAGCTGCCACGTTGGTACCAGCTTCCAGTTGCCAAGCAGGTTCTTGGCCATCCAGTTGGAAGAGCTCCTAAAGAAGGGCACATCGTAAATGGCTTCCAGGCTTAACCGCTGACGGCGGTCAAGAGCGGAGGTGGACATATCTGCGGCAAAGTTCTGCGAGTTCTGCGGACGCCGTGGCGTCAACAGAGTCGAGAACACGTCGGCTGTGGAGTTGTCGATCAGGTGGCTCCAGGTATAGGCGGCCAGCAATTGCAGACCGTTGCTGTAGCTGCGCGTCAACTGAGTCTGCAACCCGTGATAGATGGACTGCCCGAAGGGCTGGAAAGAGGTGATGCCGTTGGGGAATCCCGCTGCTGTGAATGCAGGAATAATCCTTGGCTGCGCATTGATCTGGGCCAACGTCGTGCCCAAACCGGCGATTGTAGCCGCATCCGGAGTTGTAAGGAACGTGGGAAGAAACAGCGATGAAGTCACTTTAGGCTGAACGTTCAGCTGCTGCTGCACCGGCAAATGGATTCCCTTGGTGCCGACATAGCGAACTTCGGCCGTGTATTTTTTGTTGAACACGTGCTCCACTCCCAGGGTCCAGGTTTCAGAGTAAGGAAGCTTCTGCACCGGAGGAAGGAAGTTGGCCGTGGCAGCGCGCTGATCAGCAATGGTTGGGAACGTCTGCAAGCCAGAACCGCTTCCAGCAGGAAGACCACCGCTTGCCAGGAAACCAGCGTCAGCCCAGTTGCAACCGCCCGCGCCATTCACGCTCTGAAGAACATCGCAGGTGCCGCCAAATTGCGGCGGAACGGCCAGAAGGCCAAGATTGTCATACAACACGTCATAGGCCATGCTAAAGCCACCGCGAATCGTGGTGTCGCCAGATGTGCCGGGCGAATACGCGAAGCCAATGCGAGGAGCAAAGTTCTTGTACTGAGGCTGGGGCGCCACAAAGTTAAGCAGGCCGGGTACGCTGGCTGCTGAATTCAGGCTCTGGAGACGCTCACTGAACGGCACAGAAGTAAATTCATAACGCAAGCCAAGGTTGAGAGTAAGGTTTTTGGTGATGCGGAAATCGTCATTGCCATACACGTAGATCGCCGATTGGTCACCGTAATACGTATTGTTGCCAGTTGAGCGCTGTCCAAAGGAAGAGGGCGACTGGTCAAGCAGGAACTCCTCCGTGGTGGCGTATTCGTAATCTCCACGGGACCGTTGGGTAAAGCCCTGAGGCGAGATATATTTTCTGCCTTCGATACCGAACTTGAGAGTGTGTTTGCCCTTGACCCATGAAATATTGTCCGTGGCTTGGTAGACGTTTTGAATGCCAAACTGCGGAGCGTTCGGATCAGGTCCAATCTGGTTCAGTGTGTCATCAAACGTGAGGTTGGGATACGAAGCCAGTCCGGGGAAGGAGAAATTCCCTGCCGTGAAAGTCTGGGTGTTGCGGTTAAAACCGAGACGGAATTCATTGGTGAGTGTTGGCGTAAAGGTGTGAAACTCACTGAAAGTGATTACATGGTTCCGGACAGGTACCGTGGTGAAAAACGACGGTATGTTGCTGGAAAAATCAGTGGAGTCGTTCTTCTGATAAATGTAGCGAAGGCGCAGCTGATCGTTCTGCGACAGATTGAAGTCAAGGCTATTGGCGGTGGTGTAGGTGTTGTTGAAGATGCTAGGAGTAAAGTCAATTTCACCTAATTCAGCAGCCGCCGCGCCTCCGGTGTTGGTCGCGCCAATCGATGCACAGTTGCTGGTCGGGCTGGCCGGGGCTGTGGCAGTTCCCTCAGCCTGCTTCAATGCGCCAAGGTTTGGCTGGCTGACGCCGGGAAGTGCTGACAGCTGCGCATAGCCGGCAGCCGTGGGCGCGCAGATGAAACTGCTGCCTAATGTCTGGTGAACAGGATTGTATTCCTGGTTAGTGAAGAAAAAGGCCTTGTCTTTCCAGATGGGGCCGCCAACCTGACCACCGAAACGGTTATTGTCAAAACCAGGATTGATGAAATTCGGTCCAGTCTGTGTGCGCGAATTTGACGCGTCAATGGCGTTCAGATTGCGGTTCTGGAAGTATTCATACAAACGGCCATGCCACTGATTGGTGCCGCTGACAATGGTCTGGTTGAACTGTCCGCCTGAAGAGTGCCCGAACTCAGGAGAGAACTGGTTCTGCAAAACAGTGAAATTCTGCACCGCATCGTTCGGAATCGTAATGACCGGCCCGGTGACTGACTTGCTGTTGTTGTCCACGCCTTCGACAGTGAAGTTATTGTTGCGCGGACGCTGACCTGAAACCGAAGGTCCCGTTCCAGCTCCGATTCCGCCGCTGGTGGCGACTCCGGCATCGAGCAGTGACAGGTTGAGCACGCCCAAACCAACCGTAGCAGTCGGTAAATCCTGGAGCTGACGCGTATCAAATGTGTTCTGGATGTTCGGCGTAGTCGTGTCAATGGTCAACGATTCCGCGTTCACTTCAATCACCTGCGTGTTGGAGCTGACTTGCGCGGTGATGTTGGCGGTAGCCTGCTTATTCAGCTGGACCTGGACATCTTTATAGCCGCCAGCCATGCCATTTGTATTGGCTTCAAGTGAATAATGTCCGACGGGAAGATTGATAAAGCGATATTCGCCGGTTGCGTTGGTTTTTGTGGTGGACTTAACACCAGTACCAAGGTTGGTTGCAACCACCTGGGCATTGGAAACGACGGCGCCACTTGAGTCGGTTACAACGCCGAGAAGGTCACCGCTGGTTGTCTGGGCCCTGAGCAATATCGGGAGCCCGACAACAGCCAT
>DASXJO010000607.1:0-10930 GCA_036497385.1 Candidatus Angelobacter sp.
ATTTTACCCAGGACCTTTTCTCCCGCCTGCTGGAGAAAGACTTTCTCGTCTCGTTCGATCCCGCAAAAGGCAAGCTACGCACATTTCTCCGCACATGCATCGATCGTCTCTTCATGAACCAACTTCGTGATGCGCATCGGCAGAAGCGCGGCGAGGCCGCGGTCCACATCTCGCTGGACTTTGAGGAAGCCGAGCACGAACTCGCCGCGTCCACACAGAACGGCTCGGCGGAAGATTATTTTGAAAAAGAATGGGTGCGGACTCTGTTTGCTCTGGCCGTGGAGCGGCTCCGGGCACAATGCCAGTCGGCTGGGAAGACCACACAGTTCGCGGTGTTTGAACGCTATGACCTGGGCGACGAGGACACTCGTCCATCCTATGCCGCTTTGGCCGCAGAGTTCCGCATCGCCGCCACTGACGTGACCAACTATTTGGCTTTTGCCCGGCGAGAGTTTCGCCGCTGCGTGCTGGCCCAGCTTCGCGACATGACCGGCAGTGACGAAGAGTTTCAGCGGGAAGCGCGGTCGCTGCTCGGAGTCGAGCCCAAATGAAGTTCATTCCAGACCAAGTCGTCTCCCGTCTGCAGACTGAGATGCAGACGCCGGACCTCTCCGGCACGCGCTATGGCGCGCTTCAACTTCTGGCCCAGGGCGGCATGGGCGCAGTATGGCTGGCGCAGGATTCCATTTTGCAGCGACGCGTGGCGCTCAAAATTTTCACGGCGGAAAACAGCTCGGCTGATTTGGCGTCGCGCCTTATGCAGGAAGCCGTGGTCCTGGCTCGTTTGGAGCATCCCGGCATCGTCCCCGTTCATGATGCCGGGACGTCGGCAGATGGCCGCACCTTTTACTGCATGAAGCTTGTGGAGGGCCAGACGCTAGACCGTTATGCCCACAAGCTGCCTCTGCGCGAGAGATTGCGTTTGTTCCAGCGCATTGCGGAGCCGCTTGCCTTCGCCCATTCGCGCGGCATTATTCATCGCGATCTCAAGCCCGCCAATGTGATGGTGGGCTCTTTCGGTGAAGTATTGATCATGGACTGGGGATTGGCCAAGATCTTGGCTGGAACCGGCGCGTTGTCGACGATGTCTCAAGCTCCTGACCCCAGTACGGATGCTCTTGGACTGTCCTCGCCAGTTGCACAAGTTTTCGGCCATCTCATCGAAAGCACCGTAGTGCCTCCGGAAACGAAACAAGTGTCAGGGCACGAGTTTACTCGTGCCGCCCAAGGCCTTAAACCTGGGGCTTTAGCCCCTGAGAATGCTCTCGTCACTACAGCGCACGGAACCGTTCTCGGCACGCCCGGCTATATGGCGCCGGAACAGGAACACGGAGAAGTAAATCTGATTGACCACCGGACCGACATTTTTGCGCTGGGAACAATCTTGAAAGACTTGTTGCGGGAACTGCCCGGCTCCTTGGGAAGCGGATCTTATTCGCGGCCACTGCGCGCGATCTGCGCCAAAGCCATGTCTGCCGAAATGTCGGCGCGTTATGCTTCCGTGCAGGAGCTGGCTGCCGACGTGGACCGATATCTCGACGGTATGCCGGTCAGCGCCTATCACGAAAATATTTTTGAGCGCAGCGCGCGTCTGGTAAGCCGCAATCGAGTAGCGGTGGTGTTGGTCCTGGCGTATCTGTTCATGCGCCTGTTATTCATTCTTTTTTCGCGGCACTGATTTGCACACCAAATTTAAAGGGTCCGGCAAATGCGGGTAATACGTCAGTAGAGACATCATGTCTCAAGGAGCTGCAAATATGAGCAACAAAATTGTGCTGGGTCTGGTGCTGGGCGGCGTCCTGGGCATTCTGGACGGTCTTACGGCCTGGTTCACTCCGGCGGTGCGCGCTGGAATCGTCGGCATTGTTTTTGGATCAATGTTTAAAGGACTGATCGCGGGCGTACTGATCGGCGTCTTTGCTCGCAAAGTTCATTCGCTCGCGCTGGGCATTGTATTTGGGCTGGCGGTTGGCGCATTTCTGGCGTGGATCATCGCCTTTATGCAGCATGGCTACTATTTCCAGATCATGCTTCCCGGCGCGATGGTCGGCTTGATTGTGGGATACGCCACACAGAAGTATGGAGCCTCAAGCCAGCTGCAGCGCGCATAAGCGCCTGACGACGATTTTTGCATTAGTGTTGCTGCTGGCTATCTTTGCTTCACCAGCTCATCCGATAGTAACCGCGCCTTCATTGCCAGCGTGTGGGCGCGCGCTGGATCATTTTCCGTGGTAGCGGTGCGGCTCTGCTTGATGAACTCCCGGATCTGCGCCCGCATCGCCTCTTCATCTTTTGATAGCGTTCGCGTGATCCCGTTCAGATTTGCTTCCGCGCCCTGGAGCAGCTGGTCTGTTGAAATCTGAGTATTGCCGCCTGCAGGCGTTGGACCGGGAGAAATCTGACCCGTCTGCTGCGGTGTGGGCGAGGGCTCCGGTGGGATCACTTTCCTGGATGGACTGTTGCGTGCGACTTCAGATTTGTCGCCGTGCTTCTTTGCTGCCGCATGGCTGCCGTGTTTGGGCTTGGTTTTTGCCGGCGTCTTTTCTGCGGCTTGGGGCTGCTCCGCCGGAGTTGTTATTGGCTGTGCTTCCTGCGGCTGCTGTTCGGCGGGTTTGGCCTCAGTCGCCGCGGGCGTGGGCGTAGCCTGCGGCGTTGCCGTTGGCGGCGGCTGCTGTGGCATCACCAATACCGGCTTCTTATGCTGGCAGCCCGCTGTAATCAACGCGAGCAACAGCACGCCGGCGGCTGCCGGATTTAGACGAAGTGTTTTCATGCCTTGCTGACTGAATCCTCTTTAGCTGCTGCTTTTGCTATTGCGGGTACGTCTCCGTTGGCAGCGGCCTCTGCCAGCGGGAAGCGCAGGTAAAACGTGGTCCCATGATCGATGATGGAAGTAAACTCCACCGATCCATGGTGCATCTGCACCACGCGATAAGCCATGGCCAGGCCAATCCCGCTTCCGCCCGTCTTTGTAGTGAAGTATAGATTAAAAATCTTGTCGCGGATATTCTCCGGAATGCCAGCGCCCTGGTCGCGAACGCTGATGAGCGCGTTGTCAGCATCGCGCTTTACTGTCAGGCGCAGAGTGCCTCCATCCGGCATGGCCTGCACGCCGTTGAGCACGATGTTCAAGAGCGCCTGCTTCACCAGGTCAGTATCAATACGTACGGGCAGCGCATCCGGCGAGGCTTCGCGTTCGATCATTACCTGATGCCTTTCCGCCGCCGGTGACGCAAGGCTCACCACGTCCTCAACCAGCTTGCGCATGTCCAGATCGTTCAGGCGCAGCTCCACCGGACGCGTGAAATCCACCAACGTTTGCACTACGCGGTCCAGGCGCTGGATTTCACTGCTGATTACGTCCACGTGGCGGCGCGTGTCCGGATCGATTTCCTTCATCTTCTGCCGCAACACTTCCAGATGCACCACAATGGCGTTGATGGGATTTTTTACTTCATGCGCCACGCCCGAAGTCAGCCTGCCAATGGCGGAGAGCCGCCGCGAAAGCTCAATCTCATCCTCAATGCGATGGACAGACTCGGCATCACGCAGCGTCAGCAGCGCGCCAATGCGCTCGCCTTGCTGCTCAATGAAATCTAGCGAAATCTGTATGTGCCGGCCCTGCGCGTCTTCTATCTCTTCCTGGCCCACAGCTTCGCGCGAAGCAAACGCATCCAGGATTTTGCGGCCAAGAACTGATTCGCGAGAAAAAATCTCTTCCGGCCGGCGTCCCAGCATCTCCCCGCGGGCCTTGCCGATAAATCGCTCTGCCGAGGCGCTCACAAGAACGGCGTTGGAATCGCTGGTAAATAACATGACGCCGTCCTGCAGGTTGGCCATCATCTGGTCCAGATTTTCCTTCAGGGCGGAGAAAACTTCTTTCACGTCGCGCATCTGCCGGCCCAATCGCTCGATCTTCGTTGAGACCGTGCCGTATTCGTCGGAACGCTTTTGCGGAGTCGCTACCAGATCAGCTTTGCCGGAGCTGATCAGATCCAGCCGGCGGCTGATGGCGGCCAGCGGTCGCAGCGCAAGATTTGAAAGTCCCGCGGCCAGAATCATGCTGAGCAGGATGGCCGTCCCGGAAAACATCAGCGCCCGGCGGATTTGTGGCTGGATCTCCTGCTTCAGGAAAGCGGTATAAACGCCCACGCGGACTTCGCCAAACGGCTTGCCGGTTGCGGTATGGATCAACGGCAGGCGCACGTCATAGGCGCGCGCCGGACCGTAAATCAGCTTCAATTGCTTGCGAAGCCCGCTTTGCAGCACGGTGCTGAAATCCTCGCGCGCCGGAATAATGGTTCCCTGCAGCGCCGGATTCGTATGCAGCAGCGCCAGACCGTCAGCGTCCACGATGCTCACATCAAGAATGTTGGGTGAATCGCCGGTCACGGATTCCAGAAGGGCGGTGATGCCGGTATCGTATTGCAGCAATTCCTGCACAGCTGCTTCAACCTGTTTAGGATCGTTCAGGTCAATCTTGGAACTGCTCAGATCCACACCCATGGCCGGTTTTGATACGGCGAAGACGTGCAGCTTGATAACGTCCGCTACTGTGTAAACCTCATGGATCCTCTGCCGCACCACCTCAGAGATGTATAGCGTCGCGAGCGTGGCCACAATCGCCACCACCATGGTGGTGATGGCAAAAACCAGCTTGGTTTTCAGGCTCAAGGCAGGCATCATTCACTTCTTCAAAGCGCGAACTTGCGATGTTTCTTTTGCCATCTTCAGCTTTTGCCACGGCAAATGCAAAGGCTTCTTTTAGCTGGCGCCATCGGTAGCCACGGCGGACGCGCTTCCATATTCCTTCAGCTTATTGTGCAGCGTCTTCAAGCTGATTCCCAGCACTTCCGCCGCGCGAGTTTTGTTATTGTTGTTCGCCGCCAGCGTTTTCAGGATCAACATTTTCTCGGCTTCGCCGACTGTGGTTCCCACTTCCAGCCGGATACCTTCGCCATCGCTCGCAGCAACGCGAACGCCCACGTTGCCAAAGTTTGGCGGCAGATGCCGCTGATCCAGCAGAGAGCCATCGCACACAATTACGCCGCGTTCCATGGTGTTGCGCAGTTCACGCACATTGCCCGGCCAGTTATGGCTCTGGAACATTTGCAGAACGTGGTCCGCCACGCCCCCCACTTTGCGGCCATGCTTGGCGTTCATGTCGGCCAGCAATGCGTCCACAAGCTGCGGAATATCTTCTTTGTGGTCGCGCAAGGGCGGCAGATGGATATTGAAAACGTTCAGCCGATAATAAAGATCGCCGCGCAGTTCGCCCTTGGCTACGGCCTCTTCAGGAACTTTATTGGTCGCCGCCAGCACTCGCACGTCCACAGGCGTTTCTACCTTGCTGCCCAAGCGGCGGAGCTTGCGGTCTTCCAGCACGCGCAACAGCTTGGCTTGCGTGGCTGCCGGCATCTCTCCAATTTCATCCAGCAGGAGCGTGCCTTCTTCTGCCAATTCAAAGCAGCCGGCCCGGCGCTCCATGGCACCGGTAAACGCGCCTTTCTCATGGCCAAAGATTTCGCTTTCAATCAGCGTTTCCGGAATGGCCGAGCAGTTAATGGCAACAAACGGCTTGTTCTTGCGCGGGCTTAGATCATGGATCGTGCGCGCTACCATCTCTTTGCCGGTGCCGCTTTCTCCGGTAATCAAGACCGACGCTGTGCTGGGAGCCACCATCTCAATCAGGTGAAAAATTTCCTGCATCGGGCGTGATGCCCCGACCATCTGGCCAAAGACGCCGGTATCGCGCAGCTTCTTTTTCGTGACTTCCAGCTCTACCGACGTTCCTCTCTGCCGGGAGGCATTCTGCAAAATCTGTTTGAGCCGTGCGGGATCTACCGGCTTCTGGATAAAGTCATATGCGCCTGCCTTCATGGCATCCACGGCGACATCAATGCTGCCCTGGGCTGTCAGCAGTACCACAGCGATCTGCTGCGGCTGGTCAGAAAGTCGCTGCAACAGCTCCATTCCGTCCATACGCGGCATTTTGAAGTCGGTCACAACGATGCCGGGGGACCATGTGGCTACCTTTTCCAGGCCTTCCAGACCGTCTTTAGCTGTGTCGGTTCGGTAGCCCCACGCGGAGACGAGCTCAGCTAACCCAGAGCGTTCATTCTCTTCGTCTTCCACAATCAGGACTTTTTCTTGTGTGCTCAAACGCTTCCCCTTGTGTAGAGATTATCACTGGGCCCGGATTCCTGGAGCGGCTACTCTGGCTTAGATGACAAACCGTGTAAAAAAGTCTATCAGGCATCTAACTCTTTGACAGGATTGAACTTAAATTCAGAGTAGACGCTTTTGTGCTATTTGCATCTGAGTAGTGACAGGGGTACGCCATTCTTTCCCGGTGGATTGTCAACACGGATCCCGACCCTGGATTCAGCTCGGATCGTCCAAATCAAATTGATTCTTACCGCAACCGAGCCTGCTCTCGCTAACGCCTGGAGAAAGTTCTGCGGTGACCTCGAGTTTGTGCAAATACATGAAGGTTCCATTCTTGACCTGAGTTGTGACGCAGTTGTGAGTCTTGCGAACAGCTTTGGATTTATGGATGGCGGTATCGACGCCAGATATTCCGAACGCTGGGGCTGGGGTGTTCAGGAAAAGCTGCAAAAACTAATTGTAGAAAAACATCATGGTAAGTTGGTCGTGGGTGCGGCGGAAATCGTTGAGACCGGCGATCTGACAAAGCCGTACTTGATTGCCGCCCCTACAATGCGCCTACCGATGATACTTGGTCCCGAAACTGTAAATCCGTATCTAGCGATCAGAGCCGTACTTTTGTTGATTGAGCATGAGGTTTTCCCCGAAGGGGGACAAAAGGGCTCCAAAATAAACGAGCATGTTGAAAGTGTCGCATTTCCCGGGATTGGTACTGGCATAGGCCGGGGACCTTTCGCAGTTTGCGCGCGTCAATTTCGTATGGCCGTTGAAGATGTTGTTTTGCAGAAGCGTAATTTTCCAAGAACTTGGGCTGAAGCAAGCGAACGGCACCAACTCCTCTATACCGACCGATTGAGTCGCCTGCAGTATTGATTCCGGATGCACGCTAGTGTCACTTTGTTAAAATAAAGAGTTTGCCCTGCTTATCTCGCCATACTTAGGAATTGAATGCCTGAAACCATGCTTGCCGTTGTAAAACCGGAGGCCGCGCCGGGAGCGGACGTCCGGCAGATGCCCGTTCCGCAAATTGGCCTGGATGATGTTCTGGTGAAAGTGAAAGTGGCGTCAGTCTGCGGCACCGATCTACACATTTATAACTGGGACCAGTGGGCGCAGAACCGCATCAAGCCGCCGCTGATCCCGGGGCATGAGTTTTGCGGACACGTTGTTGCTACCGGCAAGAACGTGACGGCGGTCAAGGAAGGCGACTTTGTTTCCGCTGAAATGCATGTGGCCTGCGGCAAGTGCTACCAGTGCCGCACCGGCGAAGCCCACATCTGCCAGCATGTAAAGATCATCGGCGTGGACGCTAACGGCGCGTTCGCCGAGTTCGTAAAAATTCCCGAATCAAATATCTGGAAGATAGATCCGGGCATTCCGGCGGATTATGCCAGCGTACTTGATCCGTTGGGTAATGCCGTGCACACGGTTTTGGCCGGCGAGATCGCCGCCAAAACTGTGGCGGTAATTGGTTGCGGGCCAATTGGCCTGTTCTGCATTGCCGTGGCGCGCGCGTGCGGCGCCAGCGAAGTGTATGCGCTGGAAATCAATGACCATCGGCGCAAGCTGGCGGAAAAGATGAAAGCCGACCACGTTCTTAATCCGGCGAAAGACAACGTCTATGAGCAGGTAATGAGCGCGACCGGCGGCACCGGCGTGGACGTGATCCTGGAGATGTCCGGCCATCCGGATGCGATCCGTCTGGGATTTAAGATCTTGCGCTTGGGCGGCAGAGCGTCACTGCTGGGTATTCCCTCCAAGCCCATGGAGCTGAACCTGGCCAACGACATTATCTTCAAGGGCGCCGTGGTGCAAGGCATCAATGGGCGGCTGATGTATAAAACGTGGTTCCAGATGAATGCATTGCTCAAAGCCGGCAAACTGGATCTTGATCCGGTGATTACAGATCGCATGCCGATGGCGGATTTCAGCAAAGGCATGGACCGGCTGCGAACCGGCGAGTCGAGTAAGATTTTGTTGTATCCGAATGGGGTGCCGAAGAATTAGCCGCAGATTTGCGCGGATGAGCGCTGATCAAAAACTTAGCCGCGAATTTCGCGAATCAACACGAATCAAACCATTTTTGTAATTGGGTAATTTGGTAATTAAGTAATTGAGAACCACAAGCCGCGCGCTCTTGAAGACGTGCGAGCCATCTTCAGTTTGATTCGCGGCTGAAATTGTTTTATCTGCGCTGATGAGCGTAAATCAGCGGCAAGAAGTCTTTCAGGAGTGAGACATGCCAACCACCACCACCCGCCCACAGCTTTCATACCTTGCCGACCAGATGAACGAACTCAAGCAGAAGGGCACGCACTTTAATTTGCGTGTGCTTCAGGATCCGCAAGCGCCAGAGTGCACGGTGGACGGCAAGCACGTGATCAATCTAGCTTCGAATAATTACCTGGGGCTGACCACGCATCCCAAGCTGCGCGAAGCCGCGATTGCAGCAACCAAGAAATACGGAGTAGGGTCGGGAGCGGTGCGTACCGTCAGCGGGACCATGTCTATCCACATGGAGTTGGAAGAGAAGATCGCGCGCTTTAAGAACACGGAAGCTTGCGTAGTGTTTCAGTCCGGCTTTGCGGCGAACGCGGGGACCGTTTCGGCCATCCTGGGTAAAGAAGATTTCATTATTTCAGACGAGCTGAACCATGCCAGCATTATCGATGGTGCGCGGCTCTCGCGGGCCAAGATCAAGGTCTTCCGCCACAAAGATACAGCGCATGCTGAAGAACTTCTGAAAGAAGTTGCGGGCGAGCCGGGCCACAAGCTGATCATCACAGACGGCGTGTTCTCCATGGATGGCGACATTGGTCCGCTGCCCGCCCTGTGCGATCTGGCGGAGAAGTACGGCGCCATCATGATGATCGACGACGCGCACTCTTCCGGCGTACTGGGACGCAGTGGCCGCGGCACGGTGGACCACTACAAAGTTCACGGGCGAGTTGATGTCCAGGTGGGCACGCTCTCAAAGGCTATTGGCGCTCTGGGCGGATATGTTTGCGGGTCAAAAGACCTGATTGATTTTCTCTATCATCGTGCTCGGCCGTTTTTGTTTTCCACGTCGCATCCGCCGTCAGTGGCCGCAACCTGCATTGCCGCCTTTGACGTCTTGGAGAAAGAACCCGAGCTGATGGATAAACTCTGGGCTAACACCCGCTTCTTTAAAAAAGAGCTGGGGCTGCTGGGATTCAACATTGGCGGCAGCATTACTCCGGCCAGCGAGACGCCGATTACGCCGATCATTATTGGCGACGGAAGGCTAACAATGGAGTTCAGCCGCGAACTGTTTAACGAAGGCGTTTTTACTCCGGGAATCGCGTTTCCGACAGTAGCTGAAGGCAAAGCGCGCCTGCGGACGATCATGACTGCGACGCACACGCAGGACCAGTTGACGAAAGCGCTTGAAGTGCTGAAGAAGGTGGGAACGCGGATGGGGATCATTAAGTAGGTATCGCCGAAAAACCCAGCCGCAGATTTCGCAGATGAGCGCAGATCAGGAATTTAGCCGCGAATAGACGCGAATGAACGCGAATCAGATTAAGGCAGGGCAAAGTGACTCTTGAAGCGATTCGCGTTTTTCGCGTGCATTCGCGGCCAGTCTGTTTGATCTTCACGTTGGCGGCAATGCGATAGGGGTTCCTCGCTACGCTCGGAATGTGAGAATTCCGCCCACCACGGTCCCCATCACCTTCCCCTGCATCTGTTTCCCATCGAATGGCGAGTTCTTCGATTTCGAATGTGACTGGGCGACGTGGTACGTCCATTTTTTTGCGGGATCGAAGATGGTTACGTCGGCGCGGGCGCCCACAGCCAGCGTCCCTCGGCCTTGCAGGTTCATCACACGCGCGGGATTGCTGGAGAGCAGTTCGACAATCCGCCGTAGCGGGATATTGTGGCGGTAGTGCAGGACTGAGACACACAAGCCTAGCGCAGTCTCAAGGCCGGTAATGCCGAATGGTGCGCGATCAAACTCCTGGTTTTTTTCATGCGCGGCATGGGGAGCATGGTCAGTGGCGACGCAGTCCACAGCGCCGTCAGCCAGGCCGGCGAGAAGGGCGTCGCGATCTTCACGCGAACGCAGCGGCGGATTCATTTTGTAGTTGGTATCGTACTGGCCCACATCTTCATCCAGCAGAGTGAAATGGTGCGGTGTGACCTCGCAGGTCACGCGCAGGTGGTCACGCTTGGCTTTGCGGACGGCCCGGAGCGCAGCGGCAGTTGAAAGATGGGCAACGTGGTAGCGGCCTTTGGTTTCCGCCGTGAGGCGGATATCGCGTTCGACGATTGTGCTTTCAGCTTCGCCGGGCCAGCCGCGCAGACCCAGACGAAATGCGGTAGGGCCGGAGTTCATGGCGGAGCCTTCCGTCATGCGGCAGTCTTCGGCGTGCTGGACCACAGGCATATTCAACGCTGATGCGGCCATCAGCGTCTGGCGCATGATCTTGTCATCAAGGATGGGCTTGCCGTCATCACTGACGGCCACGGCGCCGGCGCGTTTGAGAGCGGCGAAATCGGTGAGTTGTTGGCCCAGACTGCCGGCTGTGGCGGCGGCGACAGGGAAAACGTTGACATGCGCGCCGCGAGCAGGATCAAGCATCCATCGCGTGATCTCCGGCGAATCATTCACAGGACTTGTATTGGGCATGGTGCAGACGGAGGTAAATCCCCCGGCCGCGGCGGCCATGGTGCCACTGGCAATGGTTTCTTTGTGCGATTGGCCAGGCTCGCGCAAATGGACGTGAATATCGATAAAACC
>DASXJO010000608.1:0-3056 GCA_036497385.1 Candidatus Angelobacter sp.
TGAACATGAATGCTGCGATCCGGTATCTCAAATCTCTGGCTCCGATCTGATTTCCGCTTACTTTGCTTGCTTCTTTGCCCAGGTGTCTTTGAGCGCCACGGTACGATTAAAGACCGGCGCTCCGGGCTTTGATTCCGTATCTACACAAAAATATCCCAGCCGCTCAAACTGGTAACGCGCACCCGGCCGCGCCGACATCAACGATGGCTCAAGCTTCGCGTCGGGGATCGTCTCCAGGGAATTCGGATTCAGGTTGGAGGTAAAATCCTGTCCTTCAGGGACGTCGCTAGGATCTTCCTTGCTGAAGAGGTTGTCATACAGCCGCACTTCGGCGTTGATGGCGTGCGCCGCCGAGACCCAGTGAATCGTTGACTTCACCTTGCGTCCATCTGGCGCGTTGCCGCCGTGCGTGGCCGGATCATACGTCACATGGACTTCCACCGGCTCTCCTTTATCGTTCTTAACGACGCTCTGTGCCGTGATGAAATATCCATAGCGCAGCCGCACTTCTTTTCCTGCCGACAGACGGAAGTAGCCTTTGGGCGGCACTTCGCGGAAATCGTCCTGCTCAATATAGAGTTCGCGTGAAAACGGCACTTTGCGCTTGCCCGCGCTCTCATCTTCAGGATTGTTGACCGCGTCCATCTCTTCCGTCTGGCCTTCAGGATAGTTATCAATCACGACTTTCAATGGCCGCAGCACCGCCATCACGCGTTGCGCGCGACGGTTCAGGTCTTCGCGCACAAAATGCTCCAGCATTGCCAGCTCAAGTGTGCCATTGGTCTTGGTCACGCCGATGTTCGCCACAAAATTCCGCAGCGCCTCTGGCGTATAACCCCGGCGTCGGATGCCGCTCAGCGTGGGCATGCGCGGATCGTCCCATCCGCTCACACGCTTTTCCTGCACCAGTTGCAACAGCTTGCGCTTGCTCAGCAGTGTGTAAGTCAGGTTGAGCCGGTCAAACTCCAGTTGCTGCGAAGGGAAAATGCCCAGCTCCTGGATGAACCAGTTGTATAAAGGACGATGGTCTTCAAACTCCAGCGTGCACATGGAGTGCGTGATATTTTCCAGCGAGTCTGATTGTCCGTGCGCGAAGTCATACATGGGATAAATGCACCACTTGCTGCCGGTGCGATGGTGCTCCGCGTGCAAAATCCGGTACATCACGGGATCGCGCATGTTCAGGTTGGGTGAAGCCATATCGATCTTGGCCCGCAGCACTCGAGTGCCATCAGGAAATTCGCCCGCCTTCATTCGCGCAAACAGGTCTAAATTTTCTTCCACCGTCCGGTTGCGATAAGGGCTTTCTTTGCCCGGCTCCGTCAGCGTGCCGCGATGCTTGCGGATTTCTTCCGCGCTCAAGTCGTCGACGTAAGCTTTGCCGGCCTTGATCAGCTGCACGGCCCAGTCATGCAGTTGCTGAAAATAATCTGACGCATAGTAGAGGCCTTCCCATTGAAAGCCCAGCCACTTCACGTCCGCCATGATGGATTCAACGTACTCGGTCTCTTCCTTTTCCGGGTTCGTGTCGTCAAAGCGCAGGTTGGTCCCGCCGCCAAATTCATCGGCCAGGCCAAAGTCCAGGCAAATGGCCTTGGCATGCCCAATGTGGAGGTAGCCGTTCGGCTCGGGAGGAAACCTGGTCCACACGCGGCCGTTATACTTGCCGGTCTTCAGGTCTTCAATAATGGTGTCACGAATAAAGTTGGAAGGGCGCGCCGGCTCAGGGACGGCGGGCGCGGGATCAGCTTTCATACTGGCGTTCGCTTCGGTCATATTCTTAATCACTAGTTATCTTAGTCGTCCTAAGGTGTGTCCGTCCTGACGGGTTTCGTGCTGACGCGGCACCGATGTTTTGGGCCTTAAAATTCTGGCAATTCCGGCGATTTTGGCAATTCTGGCAATCTCCCCTCCCCCTCTACCTCAACTAGCATTCCAAAAGACTTACACAATTCAACCCCGGGGTTAAGCCCTTGCAACCCCGGCTTCGGGCGCGGCCAGTTAGGCTCGTGAGTCGTGCTTTCGGATACATTGGGCGCAGGCCCTAGGTCGTCCCCAAACCATTGCAAATAAACGATTTAATATAACATTAGTCCCTTTGAAAGTCAATCATTTTCCGCCCGCGGATCAGTCTTTAGAACACGGCTTCTACCAATCCATACGGTTGCGGCCCCCCAGATCAACAGATCACCCCACATCTTGTGTTTTTGGCCAGCGACACGGAAAATCCAATAAGGAGGCCATCCTATGCTGGCCCTGCGCCGAATCACTCCTGTCATTCTCTTTCTTTCTATCGTCATGGCCGGAATGGCCCAGACCAACAAGCAATTCTCAGCCAAAGCCCAGGAGCGCATCACCAAAGAAGTTCGCCACCAGATCCTGATGCTTCCCTACTTTGGCACGTTCGATAACATCGTATTCCAGGTGAACGGTTATGACGTGGTCCTCTACGGTCAAGTCGTACAGCCGACTCTCAAGAGTGACGCCGAGAGGGCGGTAAAGAAAATTGAAGGCGTGGAGCACGTCGATAATCGAATTGAAGTACTGCCCACCTCACCCAATGATGACCGCCTGCGCCGCGACTTGTTCATCGCCATTTACCGCTACGGCCCGCTGCAGCGTTACGGCGTGGGATCAAACCGCCCCATCCACATTGTCGTGGACCACGGGAACGTCACGCTGGAAGGTGTTGTAGATCGAGAATCGGACAAAAACATGGCCGGCATTCGTGCCAACGGTGTGCCGGGAGTGTTCTCCGTCCGGAACAATCTGGTGGTGCCAGGAAAGACGCGGTAAACGCCTTCGATTTTCATTCAGCAGCAAGAACATACGCCCGGATATTGAGTTGTCTCAGAAACGCTTTTGTGATTACCTGGCCCGCTTTGCCTCTACCGAAGATTTGGTAGATCTCAGTCCCCATCGCAGGGCAAGATTTCGGCTGGCAAAGTCAACCATCAGCGTCTTCTGGCTGTAAGCCCGGAAGTAGCCTGGGATAGCCGTGTCATGATCGTGGATTTGTCCTTCAGCGTCCACCTGTATGCGTACAGTATGCCGCC
>DASXJO010000609.1:0-2432 GCA_036497385.1 Candidatus Angelobacter sp.
ACGATTGGCTTGCGCTTGAGGGCCAGCCGCAACACTTTTTCCAGACGGTCGCCCAGGTCGCCTTCCGACTGCAGCCAGACTTCTTCCGGCTTGAAGTAAGGGCGCTCAAAAGTTTTGGTGGCCGCAATAATGCATTCCGCCCACGGGACCGTGCGGACCATCGCAACAGTGTCTTCAAGAAACGCTTCCGCCAGTTCCGCCGCGCGCTCCGCGCCAAGCTCTGGAATGAGACGCGTCTTTACCGATCCGGGGATAGGCGGTTTGGCGAAAATGCAGACGATGGCTTCTGGCATGCGATCTGTTCCTGTCGAGCAAAACTGGTGCGCTACATTGGCTTTGGGCGCGAGACTTTTGGCGGAAAATCCCGCAGCAAGATCAGCTCATTGTTTCATGCTGTGGGCGAATTGGTGCCCATTTCTTCGCGTAAAGCTTTGCGTGCGATACGCCCCAGCCACCATACCAGAACGACGATTGCTGCCAGTCCGCCCCATAATAAGAGACGTCCAGCGATTCCGGATTTGGGCCGTCCACGCAGGAGATCGGAAATATCATTCATCACGGAGCCGAGGTAAACATAAAGCACCGTGGCGGGAAACATGCCGATCCACGAGGCCAGCATGTAATCCCGCAGGCGAATGCTGGTGAGTCCCAGCGCATAGTTCAGGATGTTGAATGGCAGCACCGGCTGCAAGCGCAGCAGGACCACCGCCTTGAATCCGTTCTTTTCAATGGCGCGATCCATGGCAGCGGCTTGCGGATATTTTTTGATGCGGCGCGTAACCCAGTCTCTTGCAAGATAGCGCGCGATGAGAAATGCCAGGGTAGCTCCGGCAACGCTGGCCGGGGATACGACTAACGTGCCGATGAGAGCGCCATAGAGAAAGCCCGCGCCCAGTGTGAGCGGCAGTCCGGGAAAAAAGAGCGCCGTGCCGGCAATGTAAACGACGGCGTAAAGCGCGCCTCCGACTGCACCCATGCCCTTGGCCCAGTGGATGAAGTCGACTATCCATTGCAGGAATGGAAGCGCGTTGGCGAGCAAAAGCATCTGGCTATCATCTCAGATGATGGGCAGGAATGGACATTGTGAAGGAGCTATCCGTGCGGCACGAACTTGCTCTATTCAAGCCAGAAATCGCCCCAGTCCGCTTTGCGGGCGCGCTTATAGGCCTCTTTGCTGGACCGCGTGACTGTGCGATTTTCAATCTTGCCTTCCGCCGTGCAGAGCGCAAGCTTGACGTGTCCGCTGTGCTTGCCAGGATGGCGCACGATGCGCGCTCCGGCGGATGGAGAATTGCTTTTGGCCGCCACGAGATAAGAAAATTTCTCGTCTTCATAGCCGAGTGCGCCGCCCTTCAATTGCCGATGCCGCGATGTGCGTTCCACGCGCTGCGCAAAATGACACCAATCACCCGCCGCGGCCATGGGACACGTGAAATGATGTGGACAAGGAGCAAGAATAGTAGCCGCACCCGCAATCAGCGCAGAGCGGAGCGTATTGATGGCGGCAAAGCCGCGCCGCGTTCCCGGCTCCACGACGACAAGAAACTTGCCGGCACATTTCCATGCTTTATTGAGCACGGCTTCAGCGGCGGCTTGCGGCAACTCTCCCAGCGTGTAAGAAATCACCACCAGATCGTGCTCTTCGCAGGCAAGCCCGGAGCGCAGATCTTGCTGGACCCACTGTGTCTGTTCGACCGACGCGAAATCGCTTTGCTCGGCGAGACGCTTGCCCACGGCAATCCAGCTAGCGTCGGATTCAATCAACGTTGCTTGTCGAAGCTGCGGAAACTGTTGGGCGGCGGCAAACAGGGCTGTACCAGGACCAGCGCCGAGATCCAGCAGGCTAGTGATTTCGTCCTGCGGCGCCCGCAATTTGATTTCAGCAAACACCCGGGAAATAGCAGCGTACGTCGCGGGCATTCGTACCGCGAGATATGCGGCGCGATGCGCTTCCGTGGCAACAGCAGGTCTGGAGAAATCGGCGGCTTTATAGTGTTCGGTAAGTTGCGCTGTCGCCTGCGCCAGCTTGCGATGATCTACTTTCTCGGTCTCCCGCTGAATGGCGTCCTGCAACTCGGCGGAAAGGCGCATCGCGGTAGTGAGGCCTCAATCCTTGTACTTTACGGAGCAACCGTAAGGACGCGTGGCAGCTTCTGTCACCGGCTTGCCGTTCATGGCCTGCTCAAGCGCCGCGGAAACATAGTTCTTGGAACCCGCGATGTCGCCCTGATCAGACGTTGGGTGATCGTCAATGGCACCGTTATAAATCAGCGTTCCGTTGGGATCCACAACGAACATGTGCGGCGTTGTCTTGGCTGCGTAGAGATGGCCCAGAGATCCGCCGGGATCCATCAGCACCGCTGTCGGGGCGGCGTTCATCCTCTTCAGATAATCATTTTCCTGGGAGGGCGTGACAAAGCCCTGCGTTCCGG
>DASXJO010000610.1:0-8256 GCA_036497385.1 Candidatus Angelobacter sp.
ACGCTATCTCCGCCTGATGGAAGGCAATCTTCGCGGCTTTGGTCGCGAGATGACACAGCAGGAAGTTGTAAAGGCGGTTGCTCGCGACCTCAAGATGAAGATCAGCCAGAGTTATCTCTCGCAGATTGAGAATGGCGCGCGTCCGCACTTGACCAACAAGACGCGCCTGCTGCTGGCAAAGTTTTTTAACGTCCACCCGGGATATCTGGTGGACGATCCTGAAGGCTTTCACAATGAACTCATCTCGGACGTGAGCGCTGCGGAAGACACGCTCGATCTCTGGTTGATTCAGGGAGCGGAGCGGTTCCGGCGCGATCCGCCGGTAAGCCGCGCGCTGCTCAACCTGGCCAAGCACAAAGATTCGCGTAGCTGCCTGGTCTTGATGGAAGCGATTTTAGAAACTCCGGAGTTGGCGGAAAAGCTGCTGCATGTGCTGCGTCCGCAGCAGCAGAAGAGCGCGCCGGAAATGAGCCAGGCCTAAGGTGAGCGAAATGACGTTGAGCGAAATAGCGTCGAGCAAAGATAAAGACAACGTCGAGCGAAGCAAAGAGCGACGTGAGGTGAACGAGGTAAGGCCATGAACTGGGAAACTTTTTATCTGATCTGTTTTGTCGTGGGTTTTGCCTATACCGCATTCTCATTTCTGAGCGGCACGCTGCATTTCCATCTTCATGTGCCGCATCATTTTCATGGCGGACACGGAGCGGGGCATTCCGGCAGCGGCTCGCATCACTCAAGCTTCGGCATTTTCAATCCCATGACCATCTCCGTTTTTCTGGCGTGGTTCGGCGGCACCGGATACCTGCTGGTCCATCTGCGCCACATATGGGTGTTCGCCGGCCTGGCGCTTTCCACTTTGTCCGGACTGATTGGCGCGGGAATCGTATTTGTTTTCGCCGCCAAATATTTCATGGCGCATGAATCCAGCCTTGATCCCTTGGACTTTGAAATGGTCGGCGTGCTGGGCCACGTAAGCGGTAGTATTCGCGGCCGCGGTACCGGCGAAATAATTTTTGTTCAGGAAGGCGCGCGCAAGGCTTGCGCTGCCCGCAGTGAAGAAGGTGACGAGATCGCGCGTGGTGAAGAAGTTGTGGTCACGCGTTTTGACCAGGGCGTTGCGTATGTGCGCCGCTGGAGTGAGCTTGCAGAAAAAGCCGGCGTTATGCCGGCGGAAGAGGGGAAGAGTCTGTGAAAGGTTTAGGAGGATCTATGGAGTGGCAAACAGTTGCAATCTTTGCGGGGATGGCCGTTTTGGCCATCATGCTCGTCATCAGCATGCTGGCCCGGTTGTATCGCAAAGTTGGCCCGAATGAAGCATTACTGGTTTATGGCCGCGGCAAGACGCCGCGCGTGGTAAAAGGCGCTGGAACCGTGATCTGGCCGCTGATTGAAAGCTGCCGTCTTTTGTCTTTGGAGTTGATGTCATTTGACGTCGCGCCACAGCAGGACCTTTACACCAACCAGGGTGTTGCCGTAACGGTGGAAGCCGTTGCGCAGATCAAGGTCAAGTCGGATGACATTTCCATCCGCACTGGCGCGGAGCAGTTTCTTACCAAGACTCCGCCTCAGCGTGAAGGCCTGATTCGTCTAGTGATGGAAGGCCATCTTCGCGGGATCATCGGCCAGCTCACCGTGGAGCAGATTGTAAAGGAGCCTGAGATGGTGGGCGACCGCATGCGCGCCACTTGTGCCGGTGACATGAGCAAGATGGGCCTTGAAGTCGTTTCTTTCACCATCAAGGAAGTTCGCGACAAGAATGAGTACATCGCCAACATGGGCCGGCCTGACGTGGCCCGCATCAAGCGCGATGCCGACGTTGCCGCCGCTGAAGCCGAGCGCGATACCGCTATCAAGAAAGCGGAAGCGCAGCGCGCTGCCGCCATTGCTCGCGCCCAGGCTGACCAGGAGCGCGTCCTGGCGGAAACACTCTCCCAGGCCAAACAGGCGGAAGCCACACGTGACCTGGAAGTAAAAAAGGCTGCATACCAGGAGTTGATCAAGAAGCAGCAGGCGCAGGCCGATAAGGCCTATGAAATTCAGCAAAACATTCAGCAACAGCAGGTGATCGCGGAACAGGTAAAGGTCCAGCTGATTGAAAGGGAAGCGCAGACCAAAGTGCAGGAAGCTGAGATCGCGCGCCATCAGAATGAGCTCATCGCAACCGTCCTGAAGCAGGCTGAAATTGAAAAGCAGCGCGTCTTGAATATTGCAGAAGGCGAAAAGCAGCGCCTGATCGCGGAAGCTGAAGGCCGTGCCAGTTCCATCCGTATGCAGGGTGAAGCTGAGGCGGACATCATCTTTAAAAAGGGTGAAGCTGAAGCCAAAGCCATGAACATCAAGGCTGAAGCCTATCAGGAATATAACCAGGCAGCCGTGGTGGACAAGTTAATCAGCAGCTTGCCGGAAGTGGTTCGCGCCATGGCAGCACCGCTAGCCAACGTGGACAAGATCACCATTGTTTCCACCGGCAACGGAACTACCGCCGGCGCCAGCAAGATCACCGGAGACATGGCAGCAATCGCCGCGCAGGTTCCGGCTTTGTTTGAAGCGCTTTCCGGCATGAGCATGGCGGAGCTGTTCTCCAAGGTGAAGCAGATCGGTGATCCAAAGCCATCACCCCCTGAGCTTCCCTCTGGTAACGATCCTGCAAGCGGCAAAGCGAAAGCTGCGGGTAAGGCATAAGAAGAGGAACGGTTGCGCTCAACAAATAATCAGGGCCGGCAAGTTGGCAGCGTAGCGAGCTTGCCGGCCGCGGAAAAACAATCAGCAGGTGATGGAGAAAGGCAATGAAGAAGATTTCATTCATCGGATTGGTCTTGGGCGCGGTGCTGGGAGTCTTAGCTGGTCTCATGGCTGGCAGTTGGCTCTTCTGGCTGGGCATGGGACTTGTTTCCGGCGTGTTGATTGGATCGGCTGGCGCGCGCCGCAGCCGTTTGCCGCGCAGCAACATCCGCACAGGCAATCTGAACGTGTAAGCGGGCCTTGAAAGCAGTCTGAAATGATTTTGGAGGCGTTATGGCATTACTAGAAAGAGTTTCAACCTTGATCCGGGCAAACTTAAACGAACTGATCGATAAAGCTGAGCACCCGGAAATCATGATCAAGCAAGTCATCCTGGACATGGAAAACCAGTTGCTCCAGGTAAAAACGCAGGTGGCCATCGCCATGGCGGACCAGCATCTGCTGGAAAAGAAGCAGAAAGAGAATGAAGACAAAATTGCCGACTGGGGCCGCAAAGCGGAAATGGCCGTCGGCAAAAAACAGGACGACCTGGCCCGCGCGGCTATTGAGCGATCACTGCATTACAAGCAGATGTCAGAAAACTTCCGCCAACAGGTAGCCGACCAGGCAGCACAAGTGGAGACGCTGAAGAACGCGCTCAACAAGCTGACGCAGAAGCTGGAAGAAGCGCGCTCCCGCAGTGAACTGCTGATCTCGCAGAACCGCCGTGCTCGCACCATCAGCAAGGCCGCCGACGCGCATTCTGGCATCTCCGGCACTGATCACGGCGCCACATTTGATCGCATGAAGCACAAGGTGATGCGGCAGGAAGCAATTGGCCAGGCCAAAACAGACCTGTTGTCCTCTGACGCGGCCAGCGTGGAAGACCGCTTTGCGCAGATGGAAAAAGAGGACGAGATCAGCCGTATTCTGAACGAGCTGAAAGCCAAGCGGGCGTAATTCGGCGGCCCGCTTTTCAGCAGTTACCGCTCGATCCGCCGGCGAATGGTAGCATTGTGTTTACCTGATCCAATGACGAGACGAATACGCTTCGCCATTCTGTTCCTGAGTTTCTTTTTAGGAAGTTACAACGCTCACGCTGGGCCGTCTCAGCGTGAGCAGCAGCTCTTTGATCTGGTCAACCACGAGCGCGAAAAAGCCGGCATGAACAAGCTGCAATGGAATGACCAGTTGGCTGAGGCTGCGCTGGCCCATTCCAAGCTTCTGGCGCAGAACCGTGATCTTTCGCATCAGTTTCCAGGTGAGCCGATCTTGCAGGAGCGCGTCGGCGCTACTAGATTGCGTTTCAACGCCGTAGCGGAAAATGTTGCATTTGCGCCCGATATCGAAACAGCCCACACCGCGCTGATGAAGTCGCCGGGCCATCGCGCCAACATTCTGCATCAGGACTACAACGCGGTTGGAATCTCGATTGTGGAGCGCGACCATGAATTGTTCATCACGCAGGATTTCGCGCACGCGCTGGCTTCTTACACGGAAAAGCAATTTCGCGAGTCTCTGATTGCCAATTTTAACCAGGCACGGCGCGCCCGAAAATTGGCTCCAGTGGACGTGATCAGCGATCCGCGTCTTAGAAAAGCCGCTTGCTCCCAGGACATGCATACTGACAAGATGATCCAGAACATGCCCGGAGTCTCGGGCTTGCTGGTGTTCTCCTTGCCGGAACCCGGCGCTCTGCCGAACGATATGCGGAAGTACGCTTCTGACAAAACTCTTCAACGCATGAAGGTCGGCGTCTGCCTGCAGACCGGCGGCACTACGGGATTCTCCAAGTTCTGGGTGGTGGCGGCGTTTTATCGCTCTGCAGAGTGATGGAGCAAACGAAATATTCTGGTCGGCTAATGAAAAGTCTTTTTCATTGCATTTTTATTTTCCTGCTGGCGACGGCACACGCAGTTCAAGCCGGACCATCGATCTCCTCGGCTGAAAAGCGTATTTTTGAGGAACTCAACAGTGAGCGTGCCAGCCACGGCCTGACCGCGCTCCAGTGGGATGACCACGCCGCTAATGCGGCGCGTGCCCACGCGCAATTGCTGGCGAAAAATGACAAGCTTTCACATCAGTTTCTTGGCGAAAGCTCTCTACCTGAACGTCTTGGCGCCACTGGCGCGCGCTTTACCGTTTCCGCAGAAAATGTGGCCCGCACTGAATTTATTGAAGACGTCCATCCGGCGCTGATGGGCTCAAGCGGACATCGCGCCAACATTCTCAACACCAGCTATAACGCAGTTGGCATCGGTGTGATAGAGGAAAAAGGCAAAATCTACGTCACACAGGACTTCATCTACCTTGTTCCCAGCTATTCGGAATCGCAGTTCAAGTCCGCATTTGCTGAAGCATTTAACGTGGCCAGAAAAAATAAAGGGCTCAGGCCGCTTGAACCGCGCGACGATGCTGGGCTCCATGAGTTGGCTTGTATCACCGATGGCAGTGCCGCGAAGCTGTCGGACAAACTTTACGGCGTCTCAGCCATTGTGGTGTTCACTTCCTCTGACCCGCATTATCTCCCGCAGGAAATGAATCCTCACGTGGCTAATACTTATTTCCATTCCATGAGATATGGCGTGTGCTTCCGTCCTGACCAGCAGCACGGCTACGCGAACTTCTGGGTCGTCGCCACTTTCGCAAACTGACATTCATCGTCGCGAGGAAATCAATGTTGTAATTATTGCAGCAGTCGCCAGATCATCGCCCGAATTCAAATACACTGGGAATCGTATGGCCAAGGAACACAATTCTGGTCTT
The DNA here is from genome assembly GCA_036497385.1 of Candidatus Angelobacter sp. GTDB lineage: Bacteria > Acidobacteriota > Terriglobia > Terriglobales > Acidobacteriaceae > Angelobacter. The sequence goes on from DASXJO010000610.1 coordinate 5,488, forward strand.
AGTCTATGGCCGGACCTGATTGAGAAGATCCGTGCGCGCACGCCGGCGCGCGTTCTGGCCGACCGCACTGGAGCGGCGTATCGCACGGACACTCAGCTTCAATTGCGCCAGGACCATGCCGCGGCGCGCGATGCGGTCCGCGCTGAATTTGAATTGCAAAGAGCCCTGGGCGCAGAGTTTGTTGAGCGATGGAATTTATTCTGTGTTTCAACGATGGCGGCTTCCAAGGACGAATATCTGCGGCGGCCAGACCTGGGACGGCGGCTGGATGAAAACGCGCGGGCTCAGTTGCCAGCGCTGTGCCCACTGAACGCCGATTTGCAGATTGTGATCGGCGACGGTCTTTCCGTGACGGCAGTGTCCTCTCAGGTTCCTGCGTTGCTCTCTTCCGTTGTCGAAAAGGTGCGATCACGCGGATGGACGATGGGCCAAGTTTTTGCCATAAAGTATTGCCGAGTTGGCGTGATCAACGATGTCGGCAAACTGCTTCAGCCAAAGATAGTGGTGTTGCTCATCGGCGAACGCCCCGGTCTGGCGACCGCGGAGAGCCTTTCCGCGTACATGGCTTACCAGCCGCGCGCGGGCCACAACGATTCCAACCGCAACCTGATATCAAATATTCATGCCCGCGGCGTGAGCACGGAAGCCGCAGCGTCGCGCATCAGCGACCTAGCAGAACAGATGATGGGACGGCAAACCAGCGGAGTGGAGATCAAGGAAGAGCTGCCTCGAGCGCAATGGCTGAAGTGAGGGCATTTGGTAATTGGGTAATTGAATTTTGTACCACTCATAATTTGGTCAGCCATGAGAATTTGTTCCAGAGAAAGTGTGGGTTCAAAATTACTCAATTACCAAATTTCACTTGATCGCCTGCTCCAGCCCAGCCGCAAGTTGCTTCCTTGCTCCTGCCTCGATCCTCGCGGGCTCGCCACCTTGATATAGACCCATTTCGTGCAGCCATGCCAGGAACTCCGGCGCGGGGCGCAAATTGAACAAGCGACGAACAGCCAGGGCATCATGAAAGCTGGTGGATTGATAGTTCAGCATCACGTCGTCTGAGCAGGGAACACCCATAAAATAATTGCAGCCTGCGGCGGTAAGCAGCATGAGCAGGTTGTCGGCCGAGTTCTGGTCAGCCGCAGCGTGGTTTGTATAGCAAACGTCGCAACCCATGGGCAGCCCAAGCAGCTTGCCCATGAAGTGGTCTTCCAATCCGGCTCGGATGATCTGTCGTTCGTCATAAAGATATTCTGGCCCAATGAATCCGACCACGCTGTTCATCAGAAATGGCTCAAAGACGCGGGCCACGCCGTAGGCGCGAGCTTCCAGAGTGAGTTGATCGATGCCGTGGTGAGCGTCGGCAGAGAGCGCGCTGCCCTGGCCTGTTTCGAAATACATCACGTTCAACTCTGTGGGACTTTTCACCGCGGAGTCGCGGAGACGCGGAGGATTTTGGGAAGAGTTTTCTTTTTTGTAACGATGTTCATTGCCATCTGAAGGCCTGCTATCGTCAGCGATATCAGGCATCGCTGCAGCTTCATCGATCCGGAGTGGCTCCGCCACCATTTGTCGACTACCTTCGCTTGTCTCCGCGTCTCCGTGCCTCCGTGGTGAGATGTTTTGTTTGTGATGTTCCAAAACTCGTTCGCGTCCTTCACGCAACATGCTCAGCGTGATGCCAAAACTTTCATTGGCTTTTTGCGTTCCGGCCACGGACTGGAACAGCAGCTCCAGCGGCGCTCCGCGCTCCATTGCCTTGAGTTGGGTGGAGATGTGGGCCAGGCAGCAAGCCTGCGTGGGAATTTTGTAAGCGTCAATCAGCCGTTGCAGCGCGTGGAGAATTGCGCTTACGCTTTCTACTGCGTCGGTCGCGGGATTGACGCCGATCACGGCATCGCCACAGCCATAAAGTAAGCCGTCAAACGCCGAGAGCAGGATTCCTGCTGCATCGTCCGCCGGATGGTTGGGTTGAAGGCGAATGCCCAACACGCCGCGCTGGCCCATGGTGTTGCGGCAGCGAGTGATCACGCGAATCTTGTTCGCGGCCAGCACCAGGTCTTTGTTGCTCATCAGCTTGGTTACAGCGGCGGCAATTTCCGGCGTAATGGCCCGGTGCAGAGACTTCAGCATGGCTTCATCGGTATCGTCGCTCAGGATGAATTCGCGAAACTCGCCGACCGTCATGCTCTTAATGCTTGAGAAACTCTCCTGATCATGGGTTTCAAGGATCAAGCGGGTGACGTCATCTTGCTCCGGCGGAATGAGCGGGTTGGCCACAATTTGCTGAAGCGGCATGTCAGCCAGCGCGAACTTGGCTGCGACGCGCTCTTGCTCAGATCCCGCCGACAGCCCGGCCAATTGGTCGCCGGATTTTTCCTCATTGGCCTTGGCAAGAAGGTCAGCCAAGTCACGGAATTGAAAGCTTTTGTGCATTTCTGGGCGGTACCTATTATCCGCTTTAAGGCCAAAGGGCACCAATCGAAAGGGGGAAGCGGCACCACTTTCGATGCTATATCGGGTAGCGCTTCGGGTCGTGGATAGTATCCCGCAACTTGATAAAAATTAAGACTATTTTTACTTGCTTTAGCTCAATTCAGGGGCAATACTTCACGTAACCGAACGGAACGCCCAATGGTTAGTCGACGGGAAATATATGCGCCCATCAGTCCTTTCTATCTCCGCAGAGAGGGTGTTGGCTCCCATCCGAAATGCCGTTTTGGCGCACGCCGGATACGGGGTGATACCAGTGTCTACGGTGGAAGCCGCTCT
>DASXJO010000611.1:0-6408 GCA_036497385.1 Candidatus Angelobacter sp.
CCTATTCCTGGTGCGATCGAGCAGTTGCAACGGCAGTTGGATGAGTTTCGCAGCACGCAGCCGCATCGGCGGAAGCTGCCGGAGACGCTGTGGCAGGCTGCGGTGGAGTTGGCCCGGCAACATGGTGTGTATTCAGTCGCTCATCCGTTACGGCTGGACTATGTGGGGCTGAAGAAACGGCTCGACGGCGTTCCGGATCGCAAAAAGAAGTCGGCCAAGCCGGCATTCGTTGAACTGATAGCGGACCATTCGGCGACGATGGCGGATTGCGTGATCGAGTTCGAGTCCTCTGTTGGCAGCAAGATGCGCATTCAGTGGAAGGCATCGACTGCGCCCGATTGGATCAGTCTGTTTCGTGCCTGGCGGGAATCGGAGCGATGATCCATATCACGGCGCAGATGCGCGTGCTGGTGGCGATTGAGCCCGTCGACGGAAGGAAATATGCGCCGTAGATAGATATGCGGAGTCTTTTTCCAAACAGGGTTCAGATGCGTCCTGCGTCGCGGAAACCATGATGGCTGATGTCGAATCACTCCGCATAACGTAGTCTTCGGATGGCCGTCAGGACTGGCGGCCGAAAGAGGACTACATGGACACTTCCGATATTTTGGCGCGACCTCACAGGATGAACGCTGGACGTGAAACCCCTTTTGTCAAGGGCTTTGCAACGGAACTGGCGTCGGTCGGCCACAGTGCCTTGACGATCAACGGCTACTTAGGCCCTGCTATTCATTTTTGTACGTGGCTTAAATCCAGAGACCGGGACTTCGAAGATGTTAGCGAAGAGACTATTAAAGCGTTTGCAACTCATCGCTGCTTATGTCCTGGAACTCACAAGCCTCAACGCATTTCGCGGGTCTACACAGCATATGTCCAACGTTTCGTCAGGTATCTACAGCAACAAGGCGTCATCAGAGCGACTGCGGATGCAAAGATCAAAGCCGCTTCGCCCCTGAGTGAATTTCGCGATTGGTTGCTGCGTCATCGCGGGCTCGCATTGGTCACCGTGGCACGCCATGAACGGCTGATAATGCAGATGTTACCCGCGCTCGGCTCCAACACCGCTCAGTACAGCGCGGCTTCGGTGCGAAGCGTCATTCTTGATCAGATACGCGGCCGTCGGCCAGCTGACGCTAAAACATTTGTCGGAGCGCTTCGCGTCTATTTGCGATTTCTTGTAGTAAACAACGCATGTCAACCTGGTCTCGACCATATGCTGCCAACCGTGGCCGAGTGGAGGCTTTCATCGTTGCCGAGATACCTGGATACCACCCAGGCTAACCGCCTCATTGACACCTGTGGCAAGGACGGGCCGCAAGGATTGAGGGACCGTGCGATCATTCTGTTGCTGCTTCGGCTCGGCCTCCGCGCCGGTGACATCGCCAACATGCGCCCCGGGGATATCGATTGGCAGGATGCCACGCTGTTAGTACGAGGCAAGGGGCGCAGGGACGTCCGCCTGCCTCTTCCACAGGATGCAGGGGACGCAGTTTTGGACTATATCGAGCATGCGCGCCCAGAAGTCGCCATCGACCGCATCTTCCTTTGCGCTAAGGCGCCGTTTCGCCCACTCCAGTCTGGATCTATCATTTCCGGCATCGTTCGCGCTGCACTCCGGCGCGCTGGAATCGAAAACCCGCCGTCCCACGGAGCGAATCTCCTCAGGCACACGACAGCAACCATGATGCTGCGTGCCGGCGCCACTTTGGATGAGATCGGAACCATTCTGAGACACAAGTCGCCGGACACGACTGCACATTACGCAAAGGTTGATGTTGCCGCCCTTCAACAGATCGCACAGCCATGGCCTCAGGAGAGTGAAAGATGCTAATCGACGCCGTCAAACGCCACATCGAGCTTTATCGGAGTATGGGATTCAAGTACAAGGCTCAGGAATACATCCTCCATGGCTTCGCCGCCTTTGCCGAAAGCCGGTCCGAACAGTTCATCAGCGCAGACGCGGTTTTGGAGTGGGCGGGTTCAGCACCATCAATCCGCCAGCGTTATGATTGCTTGTTCATCGTCCGTCGTTTTGCATGTTCCCTAAACGCCGAAGACGCCCGTCATCAAGTTCCGCCAGATGACGCCTTCGGTCGCGCCCCAAAGAGTCGCCGGATCTGCCACATCTTCACCAAAGACGAAATCAGTTGCCTTCTGCGAACGGCGGCGCAGCTCTCGTCACGAAGGTCGATACAGCCTGCTACGTTCACGGCCTTGATGTGTCTGATTATGGCCACTGGACTTCGCGTTTCAGAGGCTTTGAAGCTACAACTCACCGACATTACAGAGGACGGCCTGCTCATTCGTGCAACGAAGTTCCAGAAGAGCCGCCTTGTACCTCTTCATGAGAGCGCGGCTCAGGGATTAAGGCAGTATCTCGCGGTCCGCAAGCGATTCAAGACAAAGTGTTCGAATGTCTTTGTCTCCAAGCACGGTGCGGCGCTGCCCTATTCGACACTTAATGCGACCTTTCTGTATCTGGCTCGCTTGGCAGGCCTGCGGCAAGGCCCAGGGCAAGGCGGCTGTCGCATTCATGACGCTCGGCATACATTTGCGGTGAGATCGCTTGAACAGTGTGCAGGAGACCGTAAAACCATTGCGAGACATATTTCCGCGCTGAGCACGTACCTCGGGCACGCCCACGTCTCCGATACATACTGGTATTTGCAGGCAACGCTGAAACTCCTTTGCGACGTTGCGGCCGCGTCTGAGGCTCTGTATCGAGGGGGTAACCGATGACTCCTCTGGGTTCCCATCTCACGGTTTTCTTGCGCGAATATCTTCCCAGCCAGCGTGAAATGAGCGTACAAACTTCGGACACGTATGCCTATGCGTTCCAATTGTTGGTGTGCTTTGCTGCGGATCGGCTGAAGACCACTCCGTCGGCGCTCTCAATCGAGCAACTCGACGCTGCGTTGGTGCTGGCGTTTCTTGAACACCTCGAGAAAAAGCGCGGGAATTGCGCCAGGACACGCAATTCGAGACTGGCCGCCATCAAAACCTTCTTTCGGTTTATGGAATATCGGCTTCCGTCCTGCCTTGAACAGGCCCGCCGCATTCGGGCCATTCCAGTGAAGAAAACCGATGAAGTAATCATCGGGTATCTCAATCGTGAAGAGATTCAGACCCTGGTGGACGCTCCTGTCCCGAATTCACAGTATGGTTTGCGCGATCGGGCAATGCTTCACTTAGCCTATGCAGGTGGGTTACGGGTGTCTGAGTTGGTTGGGTTACATCTGACCGATTTAGTGTTCCATCCTCAGCCCAGCATTCATGTGATGGGAAAAGGCCGTCGTGAAAGAGTGCTACCGCTATGGAAGGAGACAGCGGCGGCGCTTCGCGACTGGCTCAAGGTACGGGGTGACCCGAAGAGCACAGCACTGTTTCCCAATACTCGTGGCGATGATATGACCAGATCAGGATTTGAATACATTCTGGAGAAGCACGTTCGGACGGCTAGCGCAAAACAGCCTTCCTTGGTCAAGAAACGGGTTTCACCCCACACCATGAGACATTCGTGCGCCATGCACACGCTCCTGGCGACCGGCGATGTCCGAAAGGTAGCTCTTTGGCTTGGCCACGCGAGCCTCCAGAGTACGGAAGTCTACCTCCGAGCCGATCCTACCGAAAAGCTTGAGGCAATGGCGTCTCTGTCTCCACCGACATTACGACGCGGCCAATTCCGGCCACCAGATAAGTTGCTAGCCCTGATTCGATCCAAGGGGTAAGGGCAGGTTATGCGCCGTTCAAAGCTTGTCGAGCGACCGGATTTTGCGACTGGCCACCGTTCACTCCGCATATTTATGGACGGCGCATATTTCCTTTTTTGCGGTGCACCGCAAAAAAGGAAAGGGATAGATTCATTAGTCCGTGTCTGCCAGGAAAAGCTCTCTGAAGACCCAATCAGTGGCTGTGTTTTCATTTTCCGGAGTCGAAGAGGAACATCGATTCGACTGCTCAGCTATGACGGCCAGGGATACTGGCTGGCACAAAAGCGCCTTTCCCAAGGGCGGTTCGCATGGTGGCCGGAATCGAGCTCAGCTGCCAAACGACTGGAGGCTTACGAAGCCCAGTTGCTGATGGTGGCTGGCGATGTGTCGCGAGTTCGTGCTGCACCGATGTGGCGGCGGGTGAGCGAATTGGCGTAGAAATCGCAACTCACATGCATTTTTTCCTTGCGTTCCAAGAAAGGCTGTTTGATACTGCTGGGCAATGGCTGAGTTCCGATATCGCGGCCGGGAGATCCATCAGGAAGATATCCTATATATACGCACGCTGATCGAGCAGCATCCGAAGGAAAGCCGGCGCAGACTGTCGGCTCGGATATGTGAAGCCTGGCAGTGGCGCCAGGCGAACGGCACGTTGCGCGACATGGTATGCCGCGGGATGCTGCTGATGCTGGAGCGGTCCGGACAGATCACACTGCCACCTGTCAGTTACGTGCGGCATAATCCGCTGTCCATGCGGGCTCAACCGCATCCGGTGCCGATCGATAAAACTCCCATCGAAGATCCGTTGTGCAAACTGCAGCCGCTCGAGTTCGAGCAAGTGCGGCGCACGGCGCAGGAGCCGTTGTTCAACAGTCTGATGGAGGAGCATCACTACCTTGGCTATGAACAGCCGGTTGGAGAGCATCTGAAGTATCTGGTGTGGGCTCAACCACCCCAGCGACGAGGACCTGTCGCCGGGGACCCCGGTGCAGGCCGTCCCATCGCATGCCTGGCCTGGTCATCTGCTCCGCGCCATCTCGGCAGTCGTGATCGCTACATCGGCTGGGATGCCGCGGCGCGACGCAGCCGTATCCGCTTCATCGCTTACAACACCCGCTTCCTGATCCTGCCGTGGGTGCGGGTCGAGCATCTGGCTTCGCATATCCTGGGGCGCATGGCGGCGCGGATCTCCGATGACTGGCAGCAGATGTACGGGCATCCCATTTACTTCCTCGAGACGTTCATCGATCCGGAGCGATTCCGCGGGACCTGTTACCGTGCGGCCAACTGGGTGCTGATGGGCAGGACCACGGGACGCGGCAAACAATCCAACAGTTATGTTCCGAACCGGTCGATCAAGGAAGTTCTGGGCTATCCGTTGACGAAGCGTTTTCGCGAACTGCTGGGGGGAGTGGCATGAAGAAGGCCCGGCGGCGCATCGACGTAAACCTTGAGGAACTGGACCGAGTGCTGGACGGAGCGCGGGAAGCGCCGTTGAGCGAGTCTGATCACGGCAAACTCAAAGACGCGCTGCATGCTCTGGCGGAGATGCTGGTGCAGCCTCGCAATACAGAGAAGACCAGTGCCGTGGTTGGGACGCAGGAAGGCTCTCAAACTGGAACACAACCAGATAACAAAACGCCTCCGCCCCCTGGGCACGGCCGCAAAGGGGCAGAGGCGTTCAGCGGCGCGGGTAAGGTGGATATCAAGCACCAGAATCTGACCCATGGAGACCGCTGCCCGGAGTGCGGAAAAGGCAATGTGTACGGCCAGAAAGAGCCGAAGGTGCTGGTGCGGATCATCGGACAGGCGCCGCTGGCGGCAACGGTTTACTCACTGGAGCGGTTGCGCTGTGGCGCCTGCGGGCAGGTGTTCACGGCGCAGGAGCCGGAAGGAGTGGGGCCGGATAAGTACGATGAAACGGCGGCGGCGATGATAGCGCAGCTCAAGTACGGTGCCGGAACTCCGTTCAACCGGCTGGAACAACTGGAAAGCCAGTTGGGTATCCCGTTGCCGGCGGCCACGCAGTGGGAGATCGTCGAGGAAGAAGCGCAGGTGATCAAGCCGGCACGGGACGAGTTGATCCGGCAGGCGGCACAGGGCACGGTGGTGCACAACGACGACACCAGCATGCGCGTGTTGATGCTGAAGCGCGATCCATCCGATGAGCGCACGGGCGTGTTCACCAGTGGAATCGTGTCGGTTGGTGAGGACCGAAAGATCGCGCTCTACTTCACTGGAAGCCGGCATGCTGGCGAGAACCTCGCCGAGGTGTTGAAGCAACGGAGTGCGGAACTGCCGAGTCCGATCCAGATGTGTGATGCGTTGTCACGCAATGTTCCGAAGTTACCCGCGGGTGTGGAGATCCTGCTGGCGAACTGTCTTGCTCATGGTCGAAGGCAGTTCGTGGACGTGGCAGAGAACTTCCCCAACGAATGTCGCTATGTGCTGGAGTTACTCGGCCAAGTGTATCTCCACGATGCCGAGGCGTGTGAGCGCGGCCTGACACCGGAGGAGCGGTTGCGGTCTCATCAGGAGCGCAGCCGACCAGTGATGGACAAACTGCATGCGTGGCTGGAGGCGCAGTTGGCCGAGCGCCGAACGGAGCCCAACTCCGGGCTTGGCCAGGCGATCGGGTATCTGCTGCGGCACTGGAAGCCGTTGACGTTGTTCCTGCGCCAAGCGGGGGCGCCACTCG
>DASXJO010000612.1:0-1956 GCA_036497385.1 Candidatus Angelobacter sp.
TCAACCTCCCCGCGCCCAAGGTTCGCGCCTATATGGAAGAATTCTTTTCCGTAAAGCGGATGACCCGCGATTACATCAATTTATATTCAGAAATTCTGCGGGATGGCGTAGCCGAGGCGGAGCAGATTGTGGCATGAGCGCAAAACTCCTGATCCCCCACTCTGAGCTGGTGGAGATTTCTCCGCCCCATCCAGAGCCGCGTTTGGTGTATCAGAATGCGGAGCCGCGCAAAGTCAACAATCTTACCCTCATTGACGGCAAAACTTTTCTCTCTACAACCGTTGCCGGAGACATCATGCCGCCGGGTTCGCCCGACGTTGGATTTTTCCACGACGACACGCGTTTTCTTAGCCGCATGGAGCTTCGGGTTGACGGGTACCGAACCGTGGTGCTTTCTTCCAGTACGGAGCAGACTTTTGCTTCCCAAATTGAGCTCACCACCGGCAAGAGCACCATGCGTGAGACGTATGAGATTCCTGAGAACACGGTCCATATTCGCCGCGAGCAGCTCCTTGCCTCTGAAACGCTGTTTGATAATTTCTGGTTTGAAAATTTCAATTTTCATGAGCTTGAGATCAATCTTGAACTGGCTTATGAAGCGGATTTCATGGATGTCTTCCAGGTCCGGGGCGTAGCGCGGCAGAAGCTCGGCCAGTATTTCCTGCCGATTGTGCGCAATGATTCCATTGTGTTTCATTATTGCGGCCGGGATGGCATTGCCCGCGAAACGGTGATTCGTCTTTCTCCGCAGCCGGACGCGGTGGACGGCACCACGGCCCGTTGGAAGCTGCGGCTCCCGCCATTTAAGCGCTTCCATCTGCAGACTACGGTAGTGCCGCAGGTTGAAGGCAAGCGCTCCCGGTCAGTGCACCCCGATTTTGGCCAGCAACTGCAGATGCGCCGGGAAGCGATTGCGGAATGGGCGTCGCATTCAACCAGCTTTAGCGCCAACAACAGCATCTTTGGCGAAATGGTGGAAACCTGCAAAGCGGATTTTCACGCGTTGCAAATTCCTGAGAAGCGTGAGCGAGTCATCGCCGCCGGCATTCCCTGGTTCGCCACAATGTTTGGGCGCGACTCCATAATTGCCGCCTACCAGTCACTGATATTGAATCCGCAACTGGCGTCTGAAACGCTACGCGTTCTGGCTTCACTGCAAGGCAAGGAGAAGAACGATTGGCGCGACGAAGAACCCGGCAAGATTCTGCATGAATACCGTGAAGGAGAAATGACGCGGGCAGGCGAGATGCCCTTTGGTCCCTATTACGGATCAGTGGATGCGACGCCGCTCTGGCTGATCCTGCTGAGTGAAACCTTCAATTGGACCGCCGACGAGCAACTGGTAAAAGACCTGCTTCCGAATGTTTATCGCGCTTTGGAATGGATTGACTCTTACGGCGATCTCGATGGCGACGGCTTTATCGAATATCAGCGCCGCTCGCCCAAGGGACTGGCGAACCAGGGCTGGAAGGATTCATGGGACGCCATCATGCATCATGATGGCGAGGTTGCTAAGAGTCCAATTGCTTTGTGCGAAGTGCAAGGCTACGTTTACGAGGCCAAGTACAGGATGGCCTCCCTACTGCGCTCTTTTGGCGATGTGAAGACCGCGGACAGGCTGAAAAAGGATTCCGCGGAAATGGCCAAGCGCTTTGAAAAAGCATTCTGGATGCCGAAGCTTGGTTTTTATGCCATGGCCCTGGATCGCGACAAGCGGCAGACCCAGGTCATTTCTTCAAATCCCGGCCAACTGCTTTTTACCCGCATGCTGCCGCAAGACCGTGCCAAGGCAATAACACAGCGCTTCATGTGTGACGATATGTTTTCCGGCTGGGGTTGGCGCACCATGTCGCGTAATGAACGTATTTTCAATCCCCTCAGCTATCATCGCGGGTCTGTATGGCCGCATGACAATTCACTGATTGCGCATGGCATGTCACTGTATGAATTTCGTGA
>DASXJO010000613.1:0-10561 GCA_036497385.1 Candidatus Angelobacter sp.
AAACGCCTTTGTGATTGCCTAGCCCCGCCTCCGCATCCCGAGAAGTTGCAATCTTAGCGGTTACGCCGAAGCATTAACGAGAGCTCAAGCACTCGGTCGTTGGCATGCGAGTCGGCACACAACTTTGACAATTCTTCATAATTCAACATCTCACTTTCAGCTTCTCTGGACGTTAAATGAGTGTGCGCTGAGAAGAGAAGCAGCTCCTTCCCAATCGGCGTTGGGCCGGCGAGCGGCTAGAACCAAGCGCGCTGGCCCGATATTGAGGTGGCCACCATGGCAAACCAAGTCCCAGGCAATTCGATCGGCTTTATCCGTTGGACAGACTTGAAGAAAAGCGTATTCGAGAGCTTAAGGAAGAATTTGGCGCTTTGCAGCTTGGTTCTTGTGGTGATGAACAGTAGCTGGGCGCAGGAGATCGATTCGTCAGTCCTGCAGTCCGAGGCTGGGGCGGCGAGCAAAGTGCAAGACGCAACAACAGCACAGCCGCAAGCTGCGCCAGTTCAAGCCTCCGCTCCGCAGAATTCTGATCCGCAAACCGTCCCGGCGCAAACTTCGTCCTCTGAAACTGCACCCGCGAAGACTCCGCAAGGCTCTCTTCCGCAATCTGGCCTGCCACAGACTCAACCGACAAGTTCCGTTTACGTGCTGCCTGCAGGAACGAAGCTGCCGCTGGGACTGCTTCGCCCCTTGCGAGTCAAGCCGGGACGGGACGTTTATCTGCAGATCACGTTTCCGGTTACGGTAGGCAGCCAGATGCTGATTCCGCCGGGAGCATACATACAGGGAGTGCTTGAAAAGGTGATCAAGAAGGACCGGCGATCACTGCAATTTGCCATCGCTTCCGCCAACTTGATTTTCTCCAATGGATATACAGTCCCTATTTCCGGGACAGTGACTGTCGGGACGACGAACGCCACGTTAACGCCGCCACCCAGCTCCAGCAATGGTCAATCGGTGCCTGCGATGGCCGCAGTTGGAAGTGTTGGTACTCCGTCGCTTCCGCCGTTGCCACCGTTGCCGTCATTCAACACGATGCGCAATGTCATGATCGGCGTGGGTGTGGCATCTCTGGTGGGAACTGTTGTGCTCATCGCGCTGGCACACAACGGCGATCCCGAAATGGAAGCTGGCACACCGCTTGAAATCATTCTGCCTGCGCCCGTTTATCTGGACGCCACGCGAGTTGCGGCGGCGATCCAGCAATACGATCAGCAGACCAGCAATGCCGCGCCGCAGATCGTGAAGCCTCCGTCAAGCCCAAGATGTGCTATGACGCAGGCTCACCGGGTACGCCGGACACCGTGATCCCGGGTTCCCCGGGGACGCCCGACACTGTGATTCCGGGCATGAATGGCGCGCCAGACGTTGTGATTCCCGGCACACCCAGAACGCCTGACACGGTAATTCCAGGGATACCGGGAACTCCCAGCAGTACGTATCCGTGTCCGTGATTGAGAACGGTTGCAAGCATTTCTCGCGGCATGAGTCTCAACATCCATCGGTTCGGGAACGGAGAATACCAAATTTCAACTCACGCTTGCGCATAAAGAAGAGCAGATACGCCACGTAGATTCCCCGCTAGCGGGTAGCCAGCCCGACCTAACGGATAACCTGTCGAGCAGATGATTTCGGCTATTGAGGAACAGATTCGCTGTGAAGGAAAGGCAGAGGGTAGATGACCACACCTCGCAGACTCTTCACGTCCACCGGGCCAACCTCAGGGCTCCGGCTATCAAGACTTATATCTCGATTGTCCCCCATGACAAAAATCTTGCCGGCAGGAACTTTCAGCGGACCAAAATCGTTCATTTCAGGCGGAGCATAGCCGGAGTGGATGACGTAGGGTTCGTCAAGAGGTTTGCCATTGACTGAAACCTGCCCGCTCCGAATTTCAATGGTCTCTCCAGCCACAGCGATGAGCCGTTTCATCAAATACATTCCTTCGCCATTTACATAGATCGTAACGTCTCCGTCTTGGGGAGCTTTGGAATGATAGTGCCAGCGATCAACCATTACATTGCTTCCGACGGGAAATGTATGCTCCATGGAAGTCGACGGAATACTGAAATGCTGAAACCCTGACGCACGTAGTGCCAGCGCGTCTTGTTCCCATGCCCCAAATAAAGCGATCGGCAACAAGATTAGTAACCACCAGGCGGAGGGTTTCTTTGTTCTCTCATTTCGGTGATAGGCCGCGTCGCAGGTTGCAAACACCCGCAGGGCGACCATCAGAACTAGCAGCGAAACGGTGCCCGCCAGATGCAACGGTAAGCGTACAGGCAAAAAAAGAAAAAGAATGACTCCTAACCCCAATAGCAACAGAACTGCTTTGCGTCGGCGATCGATTAAGAAGTGTCCTGCTCCGGGAATCGCGGCCGAAAGAAAAGCTGCTGCAAGTCGGTGATTGTCGCCTGAGGCAGGCGGCGGAACCTGCCGTGTCGCCTGCGAAACAGAGAATGCGTCGACCGTCATAAATAGTGGATCAGAAAGAGCATTTTCGACTATGCGCCCAGCTCCGCCGCTTCCTTTTTCAGCCGCGCCAGCTTGCTCATGAGAAAGAGCAGATAGGCCACGTAGATTCCCCATGCAGCCAGATAGCCGGCCCAAAGATAAGAGATCGGCGCAACGTGACCGGGAGCCATGAAGAACATTGCAGGGATGAGGATCATGCCCACCGCCCCGCCGGCAGCCCTCTGGATGTGCGCCGCATCAATCTTCTGGGCTGTCCGCTCCATTTCATAGCGGAACCAGCCAATCAATGCTGCAAAACAGAGAAAAGCAAACATATTAATAAAAAGAATGTGCTGCATTCTGGGATCCAGGTTCGGAGTACCGATCATGGGCGAGGGATGATGGGTGCGAAACCAGCGGTTGGCCATGTAAACGATCGGCACATCGAGAAAAGAAAAGACCGCGAGCGCTGCCGCCAAAACTGAAGTCGAGCCGGCCGTCGAAGACCGGCGCATCATAAGATAGCTGACGTACAGCAGCCAGAGCATGAGCGTCGTGTTTAGGCGCATGTCCCATGGCGACCACCAGACGCCCCAGGCATAACGCGCCCAGATTGGGCCGGTAATCAGCACCACCGAGCAGAAAACTACACCCACTTCAGCCGTTGTGGCGGCCAGCGCATCCGCCTTCGCGCTGCGCTTCCACAGATAAAAGACGGACGCGAGGAAGTTGACAAAGAACATGGTGAACCCTACCGTGGCGGCGGGAACGTGGACGTAAAAAATTCGCTGCACGTCGCCCATAGTTTCTTCCGTGGGCGCCACCACCAGGCCCTGATAGGTCCCGTAAGCCAGGAAGGCGCAGCAAAAGGCGGCGAAAGCGAAAAACAGTTTGGTTTTCATTCTGCGTTTTTCATTCTGCATTTAAGACCGTATCAAACAGCAGGAAACATGCCGTGGTAAAGATCACGCAGAATCCCGCCAGAAATTGCAACTGTACCGCAGGCGTGCCCTCGCCGCTCAGTACCTGAGTAGTGCCCCCCACCATGCTGATCACTGCAGGGATCGAAATCGGGAGCAGAAGCAGCGGCAGCATCAATTCGCGGTTGCGTGTGCGAATGGACATGGCGGCAAAAAACGTTCCGTTCACCACCAATGCCCACGTGCCTAAAATGGCGATCAGCAGCAGCTGCCATACCGGCCCCACAGTACTTAAATTGTAAAAGACCACGAACAATGGGGCCATCAGGCATTCCAGCAACATCACCAGAATAAAGTTACCTAAGCATTTGCCCAGGAACAGCGCTTCAGCCGGAGCGGGAGAGACGCGGTAGGCGTCCAGGACGCCATTGCGCAGTTCGCGCGCCCAGCTCTGGTTGAGCGCCATAGTGGTGGAAAAAAGAAAGGCAATCCATATTAGCCCGCCCATCACCGGGCGGGAGTCTTCCCGCTCAAAAGAAAAGCTGAAGACCACCACCACCACCAGCGCAAAAAACATCATGGAGTTAAAAACGTCACGCGAGCGCCACTCCAGCCGGAGATCTTTACTCACGTTGATCCACGTGAGCTTTGCGATGGACATGCTCGCCGGCGGCTTCTCGCTTCGTGCCTCTTGCGTGGCAGCCTTCATGCTTGAACTCCGGGCATGGGCCCGCGATCGACAAGCTCGCCGTGCGAGAGCATGAGATATTCATCGGCTAAATTAGCGAGCAATCCGATCTGGTGCGTGACCAGCAAAATCGTCGTTCCACTTGATCGCATGTCCGCCAGCAGCTTGGCAATCTGCAAGGCGGAATCAGGATCGACGTTGGAAAAAGGCTCATCGAGCAAAAGCAAGCGTGGCTCATGAAAAATGGCACGCGCCAGAGAAAGCCGCTGGCGCATCCCCTGGGAATACTGGCCGATTCGGCGCTCAAGCTTGGGATCTAGCCCAACCCGCTGCATGGCCTGGGCTAGAGGCCCGTCAGAGTTCACTCCGTAAAGCTGACCGAAGAAGCGCAGGTTCTCCATGCCGGAAAGCTCGTCATAGAGTAGCGGCGCGTGGGCCATATAGCCCATGTGGTTGAGCGCCTGCTTATTAGGAATCCCGTAAATCAGGATTGTGCCTTCCGTCGGCTCATTGAGTCCGGCGATCATGCGCAGCAGCGTGGATTTGCCCGCGCCATTTTCACCGCGCAGCACGTAAAAGCGTCCCGGCTCCAGCGCCAGCGAGACTTTTCTTACCGCAGCAGTGCGGCCATAAATCTTGGAGACATTTTCAGTCCGGACAGGAGGAGCGTCTGGGATCGTCAGCGGCGGACCTCAGTATCCTTTCGACGGCTGCTGTGTGGCCGGTGTGGCTCCGGGTTGCTGCTGCGGAGCGTACTTTGAGGCGCATTTTGCCTGCAGCTCATTGGCGTAAAAAACGCCATCATGCTTATAGATGCCCATAGCCAGCGCCTGGGCATTGTCCTTGAAAGTATCCGGCGGAGGCTCAGAGCCTTTATAGACCACGCGAAGCGTTTCGCCGTTTTCTACGAGTTGGAAATCCGCGTGCGGGCCGCTCATCTTGATGGATCCGGGCAGCACGTTTCCGGCAACGCGCAGGTTCTTCTTGTAGACATCGTCGCCCATGGCGTGCAGCTCTTTAATGGTGACGTAATAGCTCTTGCTTTCCTGCGCTCCCAGATAAGCCAGATAAGCCAGGGTGAGCACGATCAGCGAAATCGCGGCCCCAAACTTGAGGTATTTATTGCGTGTAGATGACATGGCTACTCAAAGGTTATCCCCGCTTCGGGCCAGGGTCAAGAGTCTTAATGTAGAGGCGTGATACAGATCACAAGCTTCTTCTATCGCGCGTATAATAAAGGGTTTCCGATCATAAGGTGAATCCATGAGCACAACCCACAGCACCCCGCAAACCGATGCCACCCCCCAAACCAAACCCCGTGAAGAGTGGATTGTACGCCGCCGCGAACATGCGGCACGCACCGGCGATGAGAACGTCTCCCAGATGCACTTTGCCCGCAAAGGGCTGATTACAGAGGAGATGCTGTACGTTGCGGAGCGGGAAAAGGTAAAGCCGGAGCTGATTCGGGACGAAGTGGCTGTCGGCCGGATGATTATCCCGGCCAACATTGATCATCCTGAGCTGGAGCCTATGGCGATTGGGGTGGAATCGCTTTGCAAGATCAACGCCAATATTGGCAATTCCGCCATTACTTCTAATGTTGATGAAGAGCTGAAGAAGCTGCATACGGCTGTCCATTTTGGCGCTGACACGGTAATGGACCTTTCCACCGGCGGGGGGATACATGAAATTCGCGAGTCCATTCTGCGGCACTCACCCGTTCCGATTGGCACTGTGCCGATTTACGAAGCTGTCTCGCGGGTAAAGCGTATTGAAGACTTGAACGCGGCACTGATGCTGGAAGTGATTGAAGAGCAGGCGCAGCAGGGCGTGGATTACATGACAATCCATGCCGGCGTGCTGGTGCAATATCTTCCGCTGATTTCCAAGCGCATCACCGGCATTGTGAGCCGGGGCGGCGCGATTCTGGCACAGTGGATGGCCCACCATCACAAACAGAATTTTCTCTACGAGTGCTTTGACGATATCACCAGGATCATGAAGAAATATGACGTGTCTTACTCGCTGGGCGACGGGCTGCGGCCGGGCTGCATTGCCGACGCCAGCGACGAAGCGCAATTCTCTGAGCTGCGCACGCTGGGCGAACTCACCAGTAAAGCCTGGGAGCACGACGTGCAAGTAATGATTGAAGGGCCGGGCCACGTTCCGCTGGACAAGATCAAAGAGCAGGTGGACAAAGAAGTGGAGTGGTGCCATGGCGCACCGTTCTACACGCTGGGGCCGTTGGTTACGGACATTGCTCCCGGATACGATCACATTACCTCGGCCATTGGCGCAGCGATGATTGGCTGGCACGGCGCTTCCATGCTGTGCTACGTCACGCCAAAAGAGCACCTTGGGCTGCCGAATGAAAAAGACGTGAAAGACGGTATCATTGCTTACAAGATTGCAGCGCATGCGGCGGATGTAGCTCGGCACCGCCCTGGAGCGCAGGACCGTGATAACGCTCTGAGTTATGCCCGCTACACCTTCGACTGGGACAAGCAGTTTGCCTTGTCTCTTGATCCGGAAACCGCTCGATCAATGCATGATGAGACGCTGGCGGACGATTACTATAAGGAAGCCAAGTTCTGCTCCATGTGCGGACCAAAATTCTGCTCCATGAATTACTCGCAGAAAGTGGATGAGTTCAACAAACAGGTTTACGGGATTGAGAAGACCGACTACTCACAGCTTGTGGAGAAGATCGCAACAGGGAAATAAGTTCGGGCCACATCTTGGGTGCTGTGCTAAGAGGGAGTGGCGCAGTGCGAATGCCTGGAGCAAAGTGAATGGCGCTTTGTACGTCGTGCGGCAATCAGGTAGAAGAATCTGCAAGCTTCTGCACGTCGTGCGGCAAACCGATGCCGGCTGCGGCACACCCTTCTGCGGCAGTAACAGTTGCGCGTTCGCTTTGCTCTTCATGCGGCGCGGAGGGCGATTCCGATTCTGTTTTCTGTACCGAGTGCGGCACGAAGCTGAATGCCCAGCCCCCGAAAGTTGCCGAAGCTGTTCCTGCTCTGGTGGCGGCTTCTTCACCGACCGCGGTTGAACCTGGTTCTGCCATGCCCTCGCTTGCTGCTTCCTGCACAAGTTGTGGAAGCAGTCTGCAACCTGGAACCACCTTTTGTACGAATTGCGGACAGCCGGTTGGGGCGAGCAAACCTTCTGCACTCACGTCAGAACCCTCGATAGCTGTCCCGCCAGCGACTTCGATAGCAGAAGACATCCCGAGGAAGACTGCAGAGCCTCCTGCAGCCTCAGTTTTCAAGGAGCCAACAATAGTTACAGCTCCGCCCCAACCCGCTGAAATAGCGCCTGCGCCGATCTCCATCAAAACACGGGTCGTCCCTGCCGCTGCCGAACCTTCGACCGATCGTAATCCTGTTGTACCAGCGCCGCAACTCGCCACACCGGCGTATGCGACGCCCAGTGATTACCCAACGGCGCAGCCCGGAGGAGGCGCTTTCCGCATAATCGTCGTGGTACTGCTGCTTCTGATCGTAGTTGGCGGTGCTGGCGGTTGGTATTTGCTGGGCGTGGAAACTGTGATTGTTTGCAGCCCACCCGATGTTACGGTCTTTCTGGACGATAAGGAACTGGCTCCATCCTCCTACGGCAGATATGTAATTCAGCATCTGTCACGCCAATCACATCTGCTCCGAGTGCAGAGGGCCGGATTTGCCGACACCATTGAGCGCCTGGATTTCTCGATGACGTCACGGCATGAATGGGTCAACGTAAAATTGGTTCCACGCCGATCCACTCCGGCTTCCACGCGGCATTAGCAATCTGTCGACAAAAAGAAAAGCCGGCGCTGAGGCCGGCAATTTTTTCTTCAATCCGCTGAGCTAATTTTCCAAATCAGAAAAATGTTTCAAGCCCGCTTGCTGTCCACTCTGTTTTGGTTTCTGCGTGGGTACAGGACGCGAGTAGTGGCGTATCACCACGTCATCGCCAATCTGCTTTTCAGATTGCTCCGCTACCAGACGTGTTTGCCGCATGGCGGGTGAAGGCTTGGCGGCGGTCCCAGCCGATTGCGCTTGCTGCGCCGGTTGCCCCGGCTGCGGCTTGGGTTTTACCGTTGCGGCGGCTGGTTGTGCAGGTTGAGATTTCGCGGAGCCCGCTTGTACGGTTACGCCATTCTGCACCCCGGTTTGCACCGTAACGCCATTCCCAGGATGAGTGGTGGTGCTGGCCATTGGCGGAGGCGATGCATGAAACACTCCCAGAGCGATTCCCACGATGAACAGTGCGGTCACGGCGGCAGCTCCGGTCAGTATGGGGCGCAACGGCGGATGGATACTGCGCCATAGCTGTATGGGCGTGGTGGCGCGGGCTGATTTTACAGCGGGCTCTCGTTTCGACGCTGCAACTGGCGACGCTTCACGCCGGCGTTCTTGAGCAGGCGGTCGTTGATAATAGCTTGGTGAAGGCTGGGCCGGCACAGCGGGTTCAAATGGCATGGATTCACGCACACGCTCCGGGGGTAATCCAGGTTCGCGCTGGTGGACAAGTTCCATCAGCCGTGCTGCTGCCTGTTCGCGAGCAAGTTCCAGTTCGGCGGCACGCTGATGCGCTTCGGCGCGGCGCTGCTCCAAATCGAGCAGGCGGGCGGCATGTTCCGCCCGTGCTTCAGCGGAACGCACCTGCGCCCGCTTTCTGTATTCCGCAAAATGATCGCGAACAGAAGCGCTGGTGGAAGCCGCCAGTCCCAATGCGCTGGCCCACGTCTGTGCTGCCACTCGTGCGCCATCCTGCAGAATCTTTTCCCCCCGCTCCGGGACCTGCGGATGATCTTCCCGAGACGCTGCGGAAGCGGCGTTCTGTTTGTTCTCCTCGCGCTGTGCATCCATGCGATTTGTCCGACCGCTAAACGGCGTTAGTTGCGCCAGGTAAGGCATGGGATCAGCGGCGCGGACCGGCTGGGAAGAGATGATCGGCTCATGAATAGCATGTTCCGCGGGCTGCGTTTCAGCGTAATTCTTTTCAGATTGATATTCGGCGATTGGAGCAGCCGCTATGGGTGCCGCGGCAGGGGTTTCGTCCATGAATGCTACGGGAGGCATGGGTTCCTGTTCCATCACAGGCGCATCGATCTCTTCTTTATTGGCTAGTATTGAACTGGCTGGCATTGAGGCCGGCATTTCAATCACAGGCGCAAAAGCAGCTTCAAAATCGCGCTCGGGATCACGTTCAACCACAGCCTTGGAGTCCAGATGCATCAAATTCCCAGCCGCGGGTTGCGCGATTATTTGCTGTGGCACGGCGGGCTCAGGCGGTGCAAGCTGAGGCGCGGTCGATCCGTACATGATCGGCTCGGCTGCCGGCTTTGGTGCCATCTGCAAAACGCCTGGAGCTACGGCCACGTCGGCCCCAAGTTCAGTGGCCAGGTCAGCGGCGCGGTCCAGCACGTCTGCGCGTTCACAAACCTCAAACTCTATTTCCAGATCAGCCGGAGCCAGATTGGTTTGGTCGGGGCGCGCCACTTCAACGCTATAACCCTGTTGCTTAAGTTGGCTGGAAAGGTCCGCTGTCCGTTCCGGATTGCGCGTAAGAATGCGAGCCAGTGGCATTGTAAAGCCACCTCCGAGGGAGATTCGACTCTGAGGCAGGATTTTCAGAATCCAGCCGCACGTGTACATAGTACAGCAGTGGCGTGGATAGTTAGACGCAAATCGCGAGGCAAGGGGTGTCTGGCGGGGCGAGCTTTTCAGTCCGCTTCGGCATGTTCATGCCATCGGCGGCAACCGTTTAATTCACTTCGGCAAAGTCCATGCCGTCAGCAAACTGCAAGCCCGCGATCTGCCTGGCGTGGTGCTGAACTTCCAGGTACGCCGTCATAAGCGCAATGTGCACTGACTCGCGCTGCGCGGGGCTGGTGCATTCTGTACGAATGCGGTCAAGTTCCAAATACCGGTCATGGGCGAGGACGAATTTGTTAACGACTCTGTTCATAGCTTCACCATTGTTCTAGGAGTGAGCGCAACCGCGAATCACTCAAAGACCTTAGAACCCTGCCTACTATCCACTAGCTCAGTAACGTTACCTGCATAACGTTACCCTGCAGGATTCCACAACAGTTTGCGCTTATTGCCCGGTCATTTCTGTGAGGGTAATCACACAAAAATGACGGTTTTTCTGAACAGAATTCAGAGCTACGTAAAAACTTTGGAACACCTTACAGCCGGCCGCTTTGAGCACGCTTTTCTTGCTTTGGCACAAATCACAGTGCGTATCGCTTTCAGATGGATTGACCCTCTTCATCTTCTGAAAAAACGGTTTCTTCCGGAACATCAGTTCGGCTTTCAAACTCAAGTTTGTAGCCATCGGGGTCTTGTACAGACGTTACCCACATTCCATTTCCGACGAATGGCCTTTTCGCTTCGATTCCGCGGGACCTAACCTCTTTATAAATTGCCAGCGCGTCTTTGCACTGGAAGCAGATGGCAACTCCGACACCGAGCTTGCCATCCGGACGGCCAGAATTTGGATGCTG
>DASXJO010000614.1:0-1731 GCA_036497385.1 Candidatus Angelobacter sp.
GTAAGAAAAGCCTGCGGTGCCGACAAAAATATTCATCCTGTATTCAATAGTTTAGCGGCAGAACATTGAGCGGAGTCCTTGACTGGGAGGCATTTTTGAGGCTAGCGTGGTAGGTGAATGAAAGGCGAAAGATACTCGTTCTCCTTATTATATGTCCTCACTCGCCTCTATCCGTGCCCAAGTTGAAGAACGCCTGAGCGGGCGCGTCACCGCTCCATTTACTGCTCGCGTAGCTACTCAGCAACCAGTTTTAGCGACCGGAATTCCGGCGGTTGATGCAGTCATGGGCGGCGTCCCGTGCGGGGAAATCACCGAAATCATTGGCGCTCGGGGGTGTTCGGCCGGCCGAAAGAGCTTGCAATCGCAACTGCTCTCCGTGGCGACGAAAGACCAGTTCTGCGCGTTAATTGATGCCACCGACTCGTTTGACCCCAAATCTGCCCGAGCTGCCGGGGTCGATCTACGCCGCCTGTTATGGATTCGATGCAGCGGCCAGGGCATGAAGGCGATGGAACAGGCATTCAAATCGGCGGACCTGCTCCTGCAAGGGAGTGGCGGCTTTGGATTGCTGGCGCTGGATCTTGGAGGAGTGCCTGAGAAATTTGTTCGCCGAGTGCCGCTGTCCACCTGGTTTCGCTTCCGGGCTGTCGTTGAAAAACTTTCAGCCCCGCTCGTGGTCCTAACGCCTTATCCGGTTGTTGGCACCTGTTGCGGTCTTACCGTGAACTTGTCGGGAGCGAAAATTCGCTGGTCGCTTCCAACTACAGGCGGCCCGGCACATGCGCGGTTGGCCATGGGACTTGATTTCGATGTGCAGGTAGCAGCCAGGCGCACATTCAAAAAACCTTCTCAAAGTATCCGGAGTTTCTCCGCAGAACGGCAATGGGCGTAGCAATGCTTTTTGCCTGTGTTTTCGTCCCTTGTTTTGCCGTCCAGGCTTCCGTTCGTTGCGAGCCTGAACAGAAGCGTCTTGCGTGGAGCAATCGTCCGGTTGCGGTCTTCGATGGGCCTGATTCCTTGCCGCGCATCTTTGCCTGCAATCAGCAGGCCCAGATTGCGGGAATTGAAACCGGCATCCCCAAGGCCCAGGCAGCTCAGTGCCAAGAGATTGTTCTGCGCAAGCGAGACCCGAAGCAGGAACATGCGGCACAAGCGGCTCTGATCGATTGTGCTTCCGCATTTTCTCCACGGGTTGAATCCACGGCGCAAGGCATTGTGACGTTGGATATCGACGGCACGGAACGAATCTTCGGTCCGGTGCCGAAATTGCTTCGCTTGCTTGCCGAGCATGCTTCAAGGATTGGCCTGGAGGTGAATGTCGCCGCGGCTTCCAATCCGGACACCGCTTTAATCGGAGCCAAAGGGTTTACGGGCACAACCGTGATTGCCGCAGGCAACGATGCCAACGCCATCGCCCAGTTGCCGGTTGACGTTCTTCCGTTGTCCCAGGCTCAGGCCGAAGTGCTCGACAGCTGGGGTATCCGTAAATGCCGAGAACTGGCGCTGCTCCCACCTGTGCCACTAACCGAGCGACTTGGCCAGACGGGACTTCACCTTCAGCGACTCGCCCGCGGAGAGGTAACCCGCACTCTTGTGCCGGTAGATCCCCCGCTGAAGTTCCAGGAGAGTTTGGAATTTGAGGATTCAGTCGAGGATATGGAATCGCTGGTATTTGTTCTTAACCGGCTTCTGGAACAGATTTCCGCCCGCCTTGTGTCCCGCTCGCTTGCA
>DASXJO010000615.1:0-2021 GCA_036497385.1 Candidatus Angelobacter sp.
GGCTGGCTTGGATCAGCATTCTGGCCACGCTGAACCTCGCCGCGCAAACAGCTGCTCCGGCCTGGATCAGAGCGCGCGTGATTTCAATGTATGTACTGGTCTTGCAAGGCGGGCTGGCTCTGGGCAGCGCGGTTTGGGGAGTTGTGGCTTCAAATGCAGGCGTCCAGTTCACCCTTACTTTCGCGGCAATCGCCCTTACTGCCGGTTTGCTGCTCTCGCCATGGTATCGTTTACAGCAACCCACCATTGCATAAATGAGAGAAGAGGAGAACCACATGAAACATCTGAGAATTTTCTGTCTGCTCGCGCTGGCCTGCTTTGCCATCAGCGCGTTTGCACAGGCCGCCAAGCCGGCTGCCACGCCCAACGCTCAGGCCAAAAAAACTGAGCCGCCCTCCATTGCATCAGCGGTTGACCAGCAAATCAGCATCGTGGAAAGAGAATTTGTCGGGGCCGCTGAAGCCATGCCCGATGACAAGTTCAATTTCACTCCCGTATCGCTGAACATTCTCGGCAGTGAATACAAAACCGTGAAAACTTTTGCCGAAGAAGTACGGCACGTAGCCGCCACTAACTATCTGCTATGGGGCGCGATCACCGGCGACAAGTCGCCTATTGAGTCCAAGGAAGACAACGGTCCTTCTTCACTCACAAGCAAAGCTGACATCGTGAAATATCTCAAAGACTCGTTCGCCCTCGGGCACAAAGCAGCGAAGTCGTTGACTGCCGAAAGTGCGGCAGCCCAGGTTCCCAGCCCGTTCGGCCAGGGACAAACAACCAAACTGTTCTGCGCTACGTTTGCCGTGGCCCACGCGTTTGATCATTACGGCCAGATGGTGGAATACCTGCGCATGAACGGCATCATTCCGCCGGCCAGCCGCGGGCAGTAGTTAAATCTTTTGACCACAAAGGGCACGAAGGAATACGAAGGTGGTGTGTTCTATTCCTCCGCGCTCTGTGCTCGGTAGCCTGCCCTGAGCGACTCTGAGCTTGCGAAGCGAATCGAATGGGTGTCCTTTGTGGTTTACCTTCAGCGTGATATCTTTCTTGGTCGCTTGAGATCGCACTATGAGGAGAGTTCCAAAATGAAACAGTTGAGAATGTTTTGCCTGCTGGCCATCCTGACCTTTGCCGTGGGCGCGTTCGCGCAAGGTGGAACCAAACCCGCCACGCCGGCCGCTTCGCCTGCGCCGCAAGCGCAAGCTTCACCCGCGCCTCCAGCAAATTTTGCATCGGTGGTGGATCGCCAGGTTAGCCAATACGAGAAGAACGTGGTGGAAGCGGCGGAAGCCATGCCGGCCGATAAGTTCGACTTTACTCCTGCCAGCCTGAAGATTCCCGGGGCCGCGTATAGCGATGTTCGGACCTTCGCCATATTGGTGAAGCACACAGCCACGGCAAACTATCGTTTTTGGTCCACGCTCACGGGCGAGAAGATGCCGGAGAATATCAAAGGCCCCAACGGTCCGGACGAGTTGAAAACCAAGGACCAGATCATGCAGTTCCTCAAGGACTCATTTGCTGTCGGGCATCGCGCTGCCAAGACCCTGACCGCGGAGAACGCATTCGAGCAAGTCCCCTTCTTCCGCGGCACCCAGGCCCGCTTGTTCATTGCTTCAGGGGCGGTCATTCATGCCGCCGACGAATACGGCCAGATGATCGAATACCTGCGCATGAACGGTATTGTGCCGCCGGCCAGCCGGGGACAGTAGTTAAATTTTTAACCACAAACGCACAGAGGAACACGGAGGCGGATAAGCTCCGTGTTTCCTTTTGCTCGTCCGGCGTATGACACTTGCATAGCTTCCTTAGCAATTCCTAATCCTCTGCAGCTCCCTTTCTGTTAACCATCCCGATACTTAGACCTTTCTTGCTAAGTACATAAGCTGTTACTCTCAAGGTGCTCTGGAGTTCGCGCCGCTCTAGAAAATTGGCCGACTCCTTTTTTACTAGCAGGCCTCCGCTGCTCGCTTCCCAGGTCCTGGCCGAACTGGGTCCCGTGTTAACGGGTGAGCGAGACC
>DASXJO010000616.1:0-8993 GCA_036497385.1 Candidatus Angelobacter sp.
GCCACGCTGCTGGGCATCAAGCAGGCCAAGAACAAGCCGCTGCGCAAAGTCACCATGGAGGAAGTAAAGTCCGCGCTGGGTGACAACCTGCAGAAAATCGAACGGCTTTACATCCCGCAGAAGACCAAAAAAACTGAAATGCTTGAGGGCTCGCCAGGCGAAATCGCCAAAAAATTGGTGGACAAGCTGCGGAACGATGTCCGCGTGATCTGACCTGCAAATTTCGTTTTAAGGAGCGCCTATGGACCGAATGGAATATGACCCTGAAGGCGGAAATTACAAGCCAATAACCGAACATGAGACCGGCGCGACTTTTCTGGTGCTCGGGCTGATCATGTTGATCGCTGCTTTGGGATGGATGCTGTACGTTGGCTGGGACATTCGAGGCGGCAACCATTTGATGCAGGCGCTGTTCGCGGCCGACGTGGTCATTGGCTTGGTCCTGCTTATCCTGGGATTCATTAAAAAGAAACGGCAAATAAACTAGATGGCAGACACAATTCTTGTAATTGCTGAACAACGTGAAGGCAAGCTGAACCGCGTCTCCATGGAGACCATTGCGGCGGCGCAGGCCATTGCCGCTGAAACCGGCGCAACCGTGGAAGCCGCGCTCTTTGGCAGCGGCATCGCTGGCCTTGCCCCTGAACTCGCCGCCAAAAAGCTGGCCAAAGTCACCGTGATTGACTCTCCAAAGCTGGCGAAGTACGAGCCGGATGGCGTGGTCGCTGCGCTCAAAGACTTCATCAACCAGAAGAAGCCAACGCTGGTGCTGATGCCACACACCTATCAAGTGCGCGACTTCGCTCCGCAACTGGCCACGGCCTTGCAGCGCACGCTCATCAGTGACGCCATTGGGTTCCGCAAAGACGGCGATAAGCTGGTCTTTACCCGCCAGATGTTCCAGGGCAAGTTTGCCGCTGACGTTTCCTTTGCGTGTCCCGCGCCGCACTTTGTTACGTTCCAGGCGGGCGCTTTCCGTGGCGATAAAGCTGAAGCCGGCGCATCGGCTGCCCCGGTTGAAACCGTCAATGCCAATATCGCCGACGGAATCCAGCGCAACCAGCCTGAAGATCCTTTCAAAGAAGCCAAACAGGCCGTCGATCTTACGCAGGCGGAGATCATTGTCTCTGTTGGTCGCGGAATCAAAGAACAGAAAAACATCGAGCTGGCCAAAGCTCTTGCGGATGCGCTCGGCGGCGAGATTGCCGCATCGCGTCCCATCTGCGACTCTGGCTGGCTGCCCATGGACCGCCAGATTGGCAGCTCCGGCCAGACGGTTTCGCCCAAGCTGTATCTCGCTGTGGGCATCAGCGGCGCAATTCAGCACATTGTGGGGATGAAAGGCTCGCGCAGCATCATCGCCATCAATAAAGACTCTGAAGCGCCGATTTTTGAGATCGCCGACTTCGGCGTCGTCGGGAACCTGTTTGACATCGTTCCGGCGCTGACTGAAGAAGTGAAGAAAGCTAAAGGATAGCAGTCAGCATTCAGCCCCGAAACGGGTTGGACAAGAACGCACAAGAGCACGAAATCTTTGAAACACAGAGGAAAGGAGTAAACGGAGGATTCGAGGATTGAAGAATGTTCCTTGAGGAGATCAGCAGCTCATTTGAATGATCTGGTAAGGGAGCCATTTAGCAAATTGAATCCCGGCATTTTAAATCCGCGTTCATCCGCGTAATCCGCGGTAAGTATTTTTTCTCTGTGTCCTCCGTTCCTCTGTGTTTCAAAGGTTTTTGGTTGGTAACCGATCCTATTAAACGACTGATTGCTGTGAATTGCTACCTATGCTAACTTTTCGCAAACCTCTTGAAGGCATCGACCGTCCGCAAATGGAATCGGACGTCACCATTATTGGCGGCGGCCCGGCCGGACTCGCCTGCGCGTTGCGCTTGTCGCAGCTCATCGACCGCCATAACCGCCGCAATCCTCAAGCGCAGCTAAGCAAAGAAAACATCAACGTCCTGGAAAAAGCTCGGGAACTCGGCCAGCACTCGCTTTCCGGCGCGCTGCTCGATCCTCGCTCCATGGACGAGCTTCTTCCCGGCTGGCGCAGTGAAGCGCCGCTCGATGCCGAAGTCACGCATGAGGACGTTTACTTCCTCACGGAAAAAGGCGAGCATCGCCTGCCCCTGACGCCGCCGCCGTTGCAGGACCACGGCAACTACGTGATCTCCATCAACCGTTTTGTGAAGTGGCTGGGAGAGAAAGTCGAGCAGGCCGGCATCACCATCTTTACCGGCTTTGCCGGAAGTGAACTGCTTGTGGAAGGCGAGCAGGTCATCGGCGTTCGCACCGACGATAAGGGCGTCGACAAAAATGGCCAGAAGAAATCCAACTTCGAGCCCGGCTATGACGTAAAGTCGAAGATCACGGTGCTGGCGGAAGGGCCGCGCGGCTCGCTGACGAAACAACTCGTCGCCAGGTACGACTTGCAGAAAGGCCTGAACCCGCAGGTTTACGGCATTGGAGTAAAAGAGTTGTGGGAAGTCCCTTCCGGCGCCATTAAAAAAGGCCAGGTGATTTATGCCATGGGCTGGCCCTTGACCACAAAGGAATACGGCGGCGGCTGGATTTACGGATCAAAAGACAACATCGTTTCACTCGGCTACGTCACCAGTCTCGACTACCAGGACCCGCGCCTCGATCCCCAGCGCGTGTTGCAGGATTTTAAAATGCATCCGCTCATTGCGCGCATGCTCCGCGGCGGCAAGATGATCCGCTACGGCGCAAAGACATTTCCTTATGGCGGATGGTTCTCCATGCCGCCTCTGGCCGGCAATGGCTGGATGATCGTCGGCGACTCCGCCAGCTTCCTGAATTCGCAGCGGCTCAAGGGCATTCACCTGGCCATCAAGAGCGGAATGCTCGCCGCGGAGACTGCTTTCAACGCACTGCTGGAAAATAATTTCAGCGCCGCGCGCCTCCAGCAATACAAAGAAAGTGTCGATTCCAGCTGGATTAAAGACGAGCTGTGGGAAGTGCGTAACTTCCATCAGGGCTTTGAAAACGGTCTGGTCTCCGGCATGATGCACACGGCTTTGCAGCAAATCACCGGCGGGCGCGGCCTGCATGAGATTTATCCCGCGCACGCCGGCCATACGCGCATGAAGCACCTTGACCAGTTGCCGGCCGACGGCGGAAAGCGCGCGCACCTGCTCGGCAAAGCCAAGGGTGACGGCACGCTCACTTTCGACAAGCTGACCGATCTCTATCACTCCGGCACCAAACATGAAGAAGATCAGCCCTCGCACCTGATCATCCATGACACCAATATCTGCAGCGTGCGCTGTACGGTAGAGTACGGCA
Organism: Candidatus Angelobacter sp.; assembly: GCA_036497385.1. Lineage (GTDB taxonomy): Bacteria > Acidobacteriota > Terriglobia > Terriglobales > Acidobacteriaceae > Angelobacter. The sequence continues at coordinate 3,310 of DASXJO010000616.1, forward strand.
ACCCTTGCCAGAATTTCTGTCCGGCCAATGTTTATGAGATGGAAGAAGACGCTTCAGCGCCAAACGGCAAGTGTATCCATCTGAATCCTTCCAACTGTGTTCACTGCAAGACCTGCGACATCATGGATCCGTATGAAATCATCACCTGGGTGCCACCGGAAGGCGGCGGCGGCCCGAATTACGACGGGATGTGAAGCGGATGTGCTAATGCATATCCGCCTTCTCACCCCCGATGACGCCGAAGCCTTCTGGCATCTGCGCCTTGAAGCACTGCGCAATGATCCCGCGTCTTTTGCAGATTCCGCCGAAGAACATCTCGAAACAACAGTTGGCACAGCCCGTGAACGCCTGAGCAAAAACAATCCTGCCAGCAATTTCGTTATCGGTATGTTTGAAGAAGGCAAGCTCACTGGCACGGCTGGTTTTTACCGCTACACGCACATTAAAGAGCGTCATAAAGGCCATATTTGGGGTGTTTACGTGCGACCGGAATCACGTGGCAAAGGCGCTGCCAGTGCGCTAATAAAAGAAATCATTCGCCGTGCCCGGGAACTCGATGGCCTGGAGCAGATCACGCTGGTGGCGTCCGCTAATTTCCCGCACAACGCTTGTATCAAGCTCTGGGATTTGAAAGCTATGGAATAGAACCGCATTCGCTGAAGATAGGCGAGGAATATGTGGATGACGTCCTGATGGTCTTGCGTTTGTAAACGTTTTGTTGCGCATAAAAAATGCCGGCCTGTTTCCAGACCGGCCTTTTGTTGAAATTCTTTTTTAGAACCGTATGTGAGCTGCCAGTTGTAACTCGCGGGGAGCATAGACCTGGGTGGCTTGTCCAAATAAACCAGCGTCAGAAGCAAACGTGTCAAAGTTGCTGAATTGCGTGTGGTTCAAGAGATTGAAGGCATCCACACGGATCTCTAGTTTGGCCCGGTCCTTGTACAGCGGGGTTATTTTAGACAGGCTTAAATCAAAATTTGCCCGTCCCGGAACGCGAATGCTGTTTCTGCCGGCGGTGCCGTAAGGCGCAGTGGGGTTATCGCTAAATGAGTTGGGATCAAAGATATAGGGTCCGCTCGATCCATTAATGGTGAGGATTCTGTGCGGATTCAGATAATGGGTCGGAGCGATCTGGTCTGCGTTCGCAAGGCCACCATCACCAAGACCGGATAGTCCCGGATCAAAATTCTCAGTGAATAGCCCCGCGTTGGGTGTCAGCGGATAGCCTGTGCGCCAGAAGACGATTGGATAAAAGCTCCATCCTTTTACCAGCGCCTGAGGCCCGCGGTTGAACGGCAAGTCCCATCCGCCGGAAAAAACCAGGAAGCTTCTAATGTCAAAGTCTGAAGATGAACGGAAGAAATGTGGATTCAGGCTGGGCACATTGCTGTTGAATTGACGGAATCCCGAGGCGTCGTCTATGCTGTGTGCATAGGTATAGCCCAGGGTGAAATAAGTATTGCCTAACCTTGTGGATGTTGCCTGTTTGCGCAGGCTCAATTGCAACGCATTGTAGTTTGCGTTGGCCGAATTGGTGAACTCATTCAGGAAGCCGAAGCTGCCATCGGTATTAGCATCGGACGGAACATTTCCCGGTGTCTCATTCAGGACTCTCTGCGGGTTTGCACTTGACAGCGTAGCAGGATCAAAGGGATTTACATCCCTCAGAGCAGTCAGTTTGCGTGAGGAACTGCCTACGTAAGCCGCCTCTACAATGGTTTTCCGGGCCACTTCATGCTCAATGCTCAGGTTGTATTGATATGTGTAAGGTGTGCGCAGGTGTGGATCCACAAAGAAGACGCCGCCACCACCAAAAGTCCCAAAGGTATTGAAGAAATTTACATTGTGGTCCACCGGTTTGCTCGGGAACGGATTGGGGCTGCCTGTCGACCCGAAAGGATCGCCCAGGAAGTTGAATGGTCCGGCCCCACCGCCAGTGCTCGGGTCAGGAAAACCGAAGGCAGCAGCTGAAGCAAACGGCACTTGTCCGTTGAACTGGAAGTTATCTTCGGCCTTTAGTACGTCATAGAACACTCCAAAGCCGCCGCGAATGCTGGTCTTAGAGTCATTAAAGGGCTGCCAGGCAAAACCGAAACGTGGAGCGAAGTCGTTTTTATCCGCGAAGTTCGCACCCTTGGGCGCTCCTTTGTCTCCAGGGAAGACCAAGCCGATTGGCGCTCCGGGGAAGACGGTCGATTGCTGGCCAGGAATAATGTCAAATGTGCGCCCAAAAGTATCTGATTTCGGCGTGCTGTATTCATAGCGCAAGCCAAGCGTCAGCACCAGGTTGGATTTAATGTGCCATTCATCCTGCCCAAAAACGAAAGTTGATTTTCCGCGGATATTTGAGGGCGCTGCCGGAAACTGCAGAAAGTCCTGCGGCAGGCCCACCAGGAAGTTTGCAAACGGATCCCCGGCGCCATTCGAGTTGCCAAAATCAAACAAACCGTTGCCGATGAAGTCGAAAATCTGATTGTCCTGGAATGCGATAAAGCTGCCGCCAAATTTCAACGTGTGCTTTCCGTGTGTCCAGGAGAGCGTATCAGAGAAGTTGAAGGTGTTATCCGTCAGGTGGGACGGCCCCTGAATGCTGAAGCCCACAGTTAGATTAGGAAAATCCAGGCGAGGCGGGCCAGTGGCGATGTCCGGCGTGATGGCGACGCCAAGTGCGCTTGGAATCGGCGCTGTCTGGGCCGGTTTGGATTGCAAAGTGTCAGTGCGCTGCGCGGAAATGTGAAACTCATTCAGCAGCATCGGCGAAATGATCCGCGTGTACGCGAAATGAAGGAATTGGCGGTGATTCGCCGTTGTGGCGCTAAATCCCGGAATTCCACCCGGTCCCGGATTGAGAAAACTTGCCTGCAACCGTCCAAGCGTTGTGGTGAAGTGGTCTTTTTCGGTAAGGTCCCAGTCGAACTTGCCCGTCATTTGGTCATAATTGTTTTGTGCCGGGTTCTGGAATGACGCGCTTCCCGCGGAGTTTATAGGTAGTAATCCTGCGGCAAGATAGGCCTTTGCGACTGGATCAATGGTGGCAGGGTCGATGACGGTCAGATCACCTGGATTTACACCCCGTTTTGTTGCGTCAGGCTGGAAAAATGGGTTCGCCTGAAGAAAGCTTGCGACGGCCGCCTGGTTGGGGGATCCGGAGAAATCTCCCGCGGCTTCCTGGGGGGTAAGTACGGTGACCTGCCCGCCCGGCTGCAGAGCGTTTTGCCTCTGTCCTTCATACGATCCAAAGAAGAAGAGTTTGTTTTTGAAAATAGGACCGCCAACCGTGCCGCCAAACTGATTTCGCTTCAACACGGCCCGCGGTTGATTATTCAAATTGCTGAAGAAATCATTCGCGTTGTAGGCGTCATTACGGTTGTACTCATAAGCGCTGCCATGAAAGGCGTTGGTTCCGGACTTTGTCACCACCGTCACAATACCGCCGCCGTTGCGCCCGTATTCCGCGGTGAAATTGCTGGTGAGCACTTTGAATTCCTGCACCGCATCGGGGTTTGGATTGTAGACAACGCCATTGTCCAAAAGATCGTTGTTGGCGCCTCCATCCAAAATAAAAGTGTTGGAATCGTTTCTTCCGCCGGAAACGCTGAAAGCTGTGTTGGCGCTGGATGCGCTCGTATTATTCGGATTGTCCGCCGGGAGGACGCCAGGTTGCAGCAATGCCAGATCGAGTACGTTGCGTCCATTCAGAGGAAGATCCTGCACAGAACGATCAGAAACAGTCGAGCCCATGGTGGGATTAATCGTCTCTACGGTTGCCGCCGAGTCTTCAACTACAACCGTCTCAGTTTTGCTGCCTACTTCCAACTTGATATCGATTTTCAATGACTGGTTGATCTCAAGCTTGCTGGCGGTCGTGGTGACAGGGTTGAACCCTTTATGGTCAGCTGAAACCGTGTAATTTCCAATGGGCAACGATAACACCTGATAAAAGCCAGAGGAATTTGTTACTGTGTCGCGGGCAACATGGGTGTCAGCATTTGTGACTACCACGTGCGCGTTGGGAATAACCGCACCTGAACGGTCCGTTATTGTTCCTACAACGCGTCCGGATGCATCCTGGCCTTGCAGGATATATGACGAGGCAATCAGCAAAGCTGAAAACAAGAAGAGTTGTTTAAAGAGCTGTATCGTCCTGCTTGTGATCACAAAATTCCTCCATTGACTGATTTAGGTTCATCAAATGATCAACCATCTTACAGAGATCACGCGGAGTTGCTACAAGTTTTAATGCAACTGAAGTTCCACTTTGGAAATGCGGACGGCTCAAGCACTTACGCGAGTTTGTTGGTTTGATCTGGGATGGCTTGTGTGCGGAATATTGGAGAAGTCTACAAAACTCGGGAGACAAAGCAGGTGGAAGCAGCTTTGTGCGGTCGATGCTGGTTCATCAACCGTCCCCGGAAGTCGAAAATGTGTTGTTCGCAAGAATAAAGAGACTCCTTTTCCCCATTCATCTATAATCACCGCATAGGTTCCGACCACATCCGGCCTCAGGAATACCTGGCCAATGTGGCGGCTCCTTGCTGAGAATGCAAGGACGAGGGTCTGGAGCGGAAACGCACAGGCCTCCCGTATTTGGAAAGGAACCGAAATAACGCTTCGGCGTCTTTCCCTCCTTTCCGTCTCCTCGCAATCCATCAGCAGTGACGAAGCATATGCGGCTTCAGGACAAACACGGGCGTTTTATCACTGACCTGCGCGTCAGCATCACGGACCGCTGCAATTACAAGTGCGTTTATTGCCGAACCGGAAATGAGGGCGCTCAGTATTCTGAGCTTCCATTCGCCGACTACCTGCGTCTGGTGCGGATCTTTGTTGAGTCCGGTATCGAGAAGGTCAGGCTCACTGGCGGCGAGCCTCTGCTGCGGAACGGGCTGGTGGATTTTGTTCGCGACTTGGCCAAGCTGCGCACGCTCGATGGCCAAAAGCTAGATCTGGCCATCACTACCAATGGCCATCTCCTGTCCGAACTCGTTCAGCCGCTCAAAGACGCCGGCCTGCGTCGCGCCACCATCAGCATGGACGCCGTAGATGCGGAGAAATTTGCCCGGATCACCCGCGTTCCCAACGGGTATGACAGTGTGCTCGCGGGTATCCGCGCGGCCAAGCGTGCCGGACTGGAGCCGGTCAAGGTCAACTGCGTTCTTCTGCGTGGATTCAATGAAGATCAGATCGTTGAATTCGCCCGCTTTTCCCGCGAAGAAGGCGTAGTTGTGCGCTTTATCGAATTCATGCCGCTGGAAGAAGACCGCGTCTGGTCGCCGGACGTCGTTGTTCCGATGGATGAAATTCTGGAAAAGCTCAACGAGTTTCGTCCCGTCCGCCAACTTCCCAATGAACTTAGCGAAACTGCGCGGCGCTATACTTTCGATGATGGCAAAGGTGAAATTGGCATTATCGCTCCTGTCTCGCATCCTTTCTGTGGACACTGCTCGCGCGTGCGGCTCACCTCAGACGGCAAGATCCGCACCTGCCTTTTTTCCCTGCTCGACCATGACATGGCGGGGCGAATGTATCGCGGTGCCAGTGATAGTGAATTAACTGATTACGTTCGGTCAGTGGTCGACCAGAAAGAAGCCCGCCATCACATTGGAGAAGCGGGATTTATCAAGCCTTCCCGCAGCATGGTCCACATTGGCGGCTGAGCGGGCCTACCTGTCGGTAACTTGCAA
>DASXJO010000617.1:0-5041 GCA_036497385.1 Candidatus Angelobacter sp.
CGGCTGGGATTGTGTCCCGGCTGCGTCATGATCTCCACCACGTCGCCATTGCGCAGCTTGTTCCGCAGCGGCACAATGCGCCCATTCACCTTGGCGCCGACGCATGAATGTCCCACCTCAGTATGAATGGCATAGGCAAAATCAATGGCGCTGGCGTCGCGCGGCAGGATCACAACCTTACCCATCGGCGTGAAGCAGTAAACTTCTTCCGGGTAAAGATCTACTTTCAGAGTGGAGAGAAATTCGTTGGGATCTTTTACGTCCTGCTGCCACTCCACCACCTGTCGCAGCCACGCCAAGCGCTGTTCGTCTTTGGCGCTAACCGGGCCGCCGTCTTTATATTTCCAGTGGGCAGCAATGCCTTCTTCCGCCATCTTGTGCATCTCTTCCGTGCGGATCTGCACTTCAAACTGGTGGCCATCTTCCGTGATCACCGTCGTGTGCAGTGATTGATAAAGATTCGGCCTGGGCATGGCGATGAAATCTTTTATCCGTCCCGGTACTGGACGCCACATCTGGTGGATCGCCCCCAACGCGGTGTAACAGTCTTTGACTGACTTGGTGATAATGCGCACCGCCATCAAGTCATAAACCTGGTCTACGGTAATGCGCTGCCGCAATAATTTCTGGTGAATGCTGTAAAGTCGCTTGATCCTGCTGTCGACCTTTGCATCCACGCCGTTTTCTTTGAGCTTGCCTTGCAGGATCTTTACCAGCTTGGCCAGGAACGCTTCACCGGCTTTGCGGCGCTGTTCCACGGCCATCCGTACTTGGTCATAGCCGATGGGATCAACATAGCGGAATGAAAGGTCTTCCAGCTCGCCGCGCACCTTTCCCATGCCCAGCCGATGCGCCAGTGGAGCGTAAATTTCCAGGGTCTCTTTCGCCACCTGCTGCCGGCGCTCTTCCGGAAGATGCTTGAGCGTGCGCATATTGTGCAGACGGTCCGCCAATTTGATCAGCACCACGCGGATGTCATCCACCATGGCCAGCACCATCTTGCGGACGTTTTCCGCCTGCCGCTCTTCGCGGCTCGCCAGATTAATTTTGTCGATCTTGGTGACGCCTTCAACAATGTGCACTACCTGATCGCCAAACTCGCGACGTATATCCTCATGCGTTACCGGCGTGTCTTCAATGGCATCATGCAGCAGCCCGGCGGAGATAGCGGTGGAATCCAGCTTCATGTCCGCTAGCACTAATGACACTTCCAGCGGATGAATCAGGTAGGGTTCGCCAGATGCGCGCGTCTGGCCCTGGTGATGCTTGAGAGAAAAATCGTAGGCCTTGCGGATAATTTCCAGATCGTCAGAAGGACGGTTTTCGGCGACCTTGGCCAGCAATTGCTGGAACCTGGCATTCAGCAGCTTCATCTCTTTTTGTGAAGCGGGCTGCGGGTTTGTCGCCATAACAGATTATAGCTTGAGCCGCTTTGCGGGCGTGAGCGTAGCGGGAGCCCGCAGGCGAAATCCTGAGCAAAGCGAAGGATCCGTTATTGAGGCGTTTAGGAAGCGTGAGTGAGCCCTGAGCCTGCCGAAGGGCGAAGGGGAGCTTCCTGCCGAAACCTGAGCGATGCGCCGGAAGGCGCGAAGTCGAAGGATATTCTCTTCACTTGCCAGCACAAAGATGACCTGATGCGAGGCTGGCGCACGTTGTTCACGGCCTCGCCCCGCCGGTATGCTTCCCGGTTTTCAGATCCACTTCAAAAGGCGCTTCCTTGTCCGTCAGCGCGTCCCATCCATGGCCCAGCAGCTTGTCTCCCTCGATAGCACTGATGGTCAGCCCTTCCCACGTTAGCCGCTGCGTGGTCCATGCAATCCCTGAACCGCCGAAAGCCGTGATTGACGTGAAGCCAGCAAACAACAGCAGATCATGCTGCGAAAGCACGCGCAGATCTACGACAGGCTGCTGCTCAACCCGGAGCCACTGCGCCGGATCAGAGGCTTTTACAACATACGCGTAGCCGCCCACCACCACGCAAAAACGCTCAGGATCGGGCGTGGAACAAAGTTGGCTGACCACCTGGTCAGAGTCAAAACCCAGAGCAAAGAATCCCGCCCACGCTGGTCCGCTCTGCGGCGTAACGCGCACGTACGCGCCGCTGCGGTCGCCTTCCTCCAGTTCCACGGGATAGTGATACAACTTTTCGACGGGATGAATGGGCGGAGCGGCTTCCATGATTCTGACTTCGTATTTGCGCGCAAACGTAAAGTCGAAGCGGAAGTGCTGTTTCATAGTGTTCTTCACATGCAAAGAAAGCTGCTGGCGTCGGAGTCCGGGATGCGCTCCACATTTATTTTGAAGATTAGCTCTTTTGCGCCGCGATGAACTCTGTCACCCGCTCGCGCACGCTCTTAACATGTACCGGCAGCTCCAGCCTGCTGCCGTCTTCAATCAGCGGAATCAGCTTGTTGAAGTCCGGCCCGGAATGCGACCCGATCAGCATGATCCGCACCGGATGAAACAGGTCTTTGCCCTTGGCGCCGGTCTCCGCTTTGATCTCGTCCATAATCGACTTAAAACGTTCCGGCGTGAGCGGCGACTCGTTCGCCGCGCGCCGCGCAAATGCCTGCACCACGGCTTTCGCCTTGTCACGGGCAAACACTTCAGCGTTATCCGGCAACCCGAGCGCCGCTGCGGCGTCATGGTTGAAAATGATCTTTGCTTTCTCCGGCAATTGGTCCAGTTGATCAACGTAAGGCGCCAGCAGATCGATGAGGCTATTCGTCCAGCCGCTAACATTTCCGTTCACGCTGGCTGGCAGCAGTCCCGCTCGCTGCAATGTCTCTGTGCCCATCTGATGGATGCGCTCCGGCGGGCTTTGCTTGATGTAATGCCGGTTCAGCCAGTGCAGTTTTTCGGTATCGAATACGGCAGGTGATGGCGTGACCCGCTCCAGCGAAAATTCCTTGATCAATTCATCTTTAGGAAAAATTTCTTTGTCGCCACCGCTGGGTGCCCATCCCAGCAGCGCCAGATAATTCATGAGCGCTTCCGGCAAAACTCCCATCTCACGGAAGTTCGCCACTGACGTGGCTCCGTGCCGCTTCGATAATCTCTCGCGATCTGGCCCCAGAATCGTGGAAAGGTGCGCGAATTCCGGTACCGGCAGGCCCAGCGCTTCATACACGGCAACCTGCTTCGGCGTGTTGGAAATGTGATCGTCGCCGCGAATCACATGCGTGATTTTCATATCAGCATCGTCAATTACCACCACGTAGTTGTACGTCGGCATGCCGCTCGAGCGGACGATGATGGGATCGCTCACTACTTCATTCGAAAATTCCAGGTCGCCGCGCACGATGTCATGGAATCGAATCGGGCGCTCGGGAATCCGCAAGCGTATAGCGCCGGATTCTCCCGCGGAGAGACGCCGCTCCGCCTCGGCAGGATCGATGTTCCTGCATTTCCCGGAATAGTTCGGTTGGCGCTGCTCCGCCATGGCCTGTTGACGATCGCGCTCCAATTCTTCGGCGGTGCAAAAACAATAGTAAGCTTTTCGTTCTTTGATAAGCCGCTCAGCATAGTTGCGATAAACATCCATCTTGTCAGATTGGCGATATGGAGGGTACGGCCCTCCAATGTCAGGCCCTTCGTCCCAGTCAATGCCCAGCCACTTTAGGTCTTCAATTAACTCGGTTTCGTATCGCGCTTCGCTGCGTTCCAGGTCAGTATCTTCAATCCTGAGAACAAAGGTCCCGCCGTTTTTGCGCGCAAAGAGCCAGTTAAACAGCGCGGTGCGCACATTCCCCAAATGGAGGTGCCCTGTGGGCGAAGGAGCAAAACGGACGCGAACTTTTTCGGTCTGAGCCATGTATATCCATGGTAACAAAAGCCAATCAGGTGCCTGGGTCAGCCAATTGATTAGGCCAGCCAACGCCACAGGCCTTGATTTCATCTGAACTGATTGACAGCAGCTCGGGATTCTTAATTCATGCCTTCCAGCGCCATCGGCCCACTCATTCTCTTTCTTGCGATCCTGCTCACCGGCGCACATTTGCTCGGCTACCTGTTTGCGCGACTGCGGCAGCCGCGTGTGATCGGAGAAATCCTTGCGGGCTGCATTCTGGGGCCGTTTGTTCTCGGTAGATGGGCCGCTTACACGCACTTTCTTCAGCTTGATGTGGCCGCGCCGCAAAAGAAAGCCGCGCTCGATCTGCTCTATTATCTTGGCCTACTCATGCTGATGTTCCTTTCCGGCGCGGAGACCAAAGCGCTCTTCCAAAAGCATGAGCGCAAGCAGATTGGCTGGCTGGCGGCCGTAGGAACGGCACTGCCTTTCTTCATCATGTTGGCTCTGGGATCGGTGCTGCCGCTGGGCTGGTTTATGGGCGTAAAGTCCAGCCGCGCTTCTCTACTGCTGGTGATGAGCATTGCCGTCGCGGTGACTTCAATCCCGGTGATCTCGCGCATTTTTTTCGATCTCAAAATCCTGCACACGCGTTTTGCCCGTCTGGTGTTGGGCGTGGCCGTGCTGGAAGACATTGTTCTCTGGGCCGTGCTGGCCATTGCGACAGCTATTGCTGACGCAGCGGGATTGCCTGCCCGAAAAATTGCTGTGCATATCGGAATCACGCTGGCTTACTTCATTCTTGGCTTGGTTCTGTTTCCGCGCGCTACCAAGCGCATATCGAAATCGAGATTCAATCTGCTGGCCATCAATTCTCCCGTGACATTCACGCTGCTGATCGCATTCGCTTACGTCGCCGTTGCAGGATTGCTGGACGTGAATCTGGTGTTCGCGGCATTTCTCGCCGGCTTTGCGGTCTCGCGCAAGCGTCTGGGCGACGCCCTGGCCACGATCTCCGGTTTCTCGTTCGCGCTCTTTATTCCGGTGTATTTCGCGCTGGTGGGCTACAGCCTCATCTTTGGCAAGGCGTTCTCCATCCCCATGCTGCTGGCATTTCTGGCAGGCGCGTGCATATTAAAGCTGCTGGCAGTGGCGCTGGGGGCGCGGCTTGCCGGCTTCCGCGGCCTGGACATTACGAACCTCGCTGTAGCGACTAATGCTCGTGGTGGTCCTGGCATTGTCTTGGCCAGC
>DASXJO010000618.1:0-1846 GCA_036497385.1 Candidatus Angelobacter sp.
GTCTGGTGACCCTGGCAGGAGTCGAACCTGCGACCTGCGGTTTAGGAAACCGTCGCTCTATCCATCTGAGCTACAGGGCCACTCCCATCATTTTAACCCGTAAAATCAGCCTGCGTTGCCGCGCCAAGCCTGCTCTACTTCGCCCTCGGATGGGTCCTGTCATAGACTTCCATTACATGAGTAATCGATAGCTGCGTATATCTCTGCGTGGTTGCCAGCCGCTCATGACCTAATAGCTCCTGGATCGCCCGCAGGTCTGCCCCTTCTGTCAGCATGTGCGTTCCAAAAGCGTGCCGCAAAGTATGCGGATGCATATCCGGCGGCAGTCCTCTTGAAATAGCAATCTGCTTCACGATACGCCCCACGCTGCGCGTGGTCAGCGGCCCGCCTCGATGATTAATGAACAGCCGGCTCGTTTTCCTGCGCGTTGCATTCAATACTTTATGCCGTGCTTCTCGATATGCCGCCAGCGCTTCCGCGGCAGCGCCTTCCAGAGGCACATAGCGCTGCTTCTTCCCTTTTCCGCGAATCAGGATTACGCCATTGGCTTCTTCAATATCGTTCAGTTCGGTTCCCACCAACTCCGAATTTCGGAGTCCGCAGCCATAGAGCAGTTCAAAAATTGCGCGATCGCGCTCAGGAAAGGCGGCGCTATCCGGCATTTCGGTGTTCAGCAGACCGTTGATTTCCTCCATCGTCGGGACGCGCGGCAGTCTCTTGGGCAATCGCGGAGCAGACACCAGCTTGGCCGGATTTTGGGCAACAATGCCCTCTCGTCCCAGCCATTTGTACATTGATCGCAATGATGCCAGCGCCCGTGCCACAGAGACTTTGCTCAGTCCGCAGCCATGCAGGTGTGAGAGAAATCCCCGGATCGTGATGTGATCAATCTCTTTCCAGCGGCCTTCCGGCCCCAGGTATTCGGCGAAGCGGCCCAGTTCATTGCGATAAGCGCGCAGCGTATGCGCGGACGCATTGCGCTCCCCGCGCAGCGAATCAAGAAATTTGCTGATGCCGCACTGTATCTCCTTGCTCACTTTGGCTGCCTGCTTCATGGTTTTCCCGTTGTGCCGCTTCTCTTTCCCCGTGGATGAAAGTTGCGATACACGGTCTTCAGCCTGTCCAGCGCCACATGCGTATAAATCTGGCTAGTGGAAATATCGGCATGACCCAGGATTGTCTGCACTGTGCGCAGATCGGCGCCATTTTCCACCATGTGCGTGGCACAGCTATGGCGCAACATGTGCGGGCTGGCATGCCGTCCGGAAGCGGATGCCTCTTTCACCATCTGCCACACCCGCTGCCGCGTCAGCTTCCTGCCGCGGTGCCGCACAAACAACATGGATGAAATCTTTCCCTTCAGCAGCACTTCCCGGCCATCGGCAAGATAGGCGCTGATTCGCTCCTGCGCGGCTTTCCCAATCGGCACAATCCGCTCCTTGTCACCCTTGCCCCGCACCAATATGTGGCCAAGTTCCAGCTTCAAATCTTCTAACTTTACGTTGATGATTTCAGAAACGCGCATCCCGCTCGCGTAAAACACTTCCAGCATGGTTTGGTCGCGTTGCGCTATTGCCGCGGAAAGCTTGGAATCGCCCGCCTGCCCCGCCGCTTCCAGCATCGAATCAATCTCGCTTGCCGCCAGGGACTTTGGCAGCACCTTCCATTGCTTGGGCGAGTCGATCTCCAGTGTCGGATCCTCCTGAATGATCCGGTCCAGCAGCAGATATTTGTAGAAATGCCGCAGCGTGGAAAGCTTGCGCGCCACTGACCGGTCCTTTACTCCATTGCCAAATAACTGGCTCATAAAACCGCGCACATCTTCCCGAGTGGCTTTGTCCAGCTC
>DASXJO010000619.1:0-2704 GCA_036497385.1 Candidatus Angelobacter sp.
AGGAAAGATCAAAAAAATCTGATCAAAAAGATAGGCGGGGGTTTATCCGCTCATTTCGGGAAGGTTGTGCGCGATTTTAGCCCCCCTCCAGGGTGCAATGTAAGCGTGCGGTCGGGCACATAGTTCACATGCTGGGCAGTCGGCTTAGACTGGACGCATGAATGAAGAGCGCGCAGTTACTGAGACGGTTTGTGAGACCAAACGGATGAGCACGGCAGCAGAGCGGAGCCGGTGGCTCAGGCGTCAGCAAGAGTCGGGCTTATCGATTCAGCGGTTCTGCGAGGAAAACAACTTAAGCCTTAACACCTTTTATCAGTGGCGTTCCAAATACGGTTTGGTGCATAGGTTGACTGAGATAACGGCGGCGGCTTCCGAGCCAACCTTCAAGGAAATCAAACTGGAGACTGTGAGCGCTGCCTGTAATTGGGCGGCGGAGTTGCAGCGGCCAAACGGTGTCGTCTTGCGAGTGGGGGCAAACCTGTCCGCGGCGCTCTTGGAACAACTGCTGCGTGTATGTTGAACTGGTCCTCGGGCACGCGGGTCTTTGTGGCGACCGGGCCGGTGGATTTGCGGGCCAGCTTCAACAAACTCTTCGCGCTGACTCAATCAGTGCTCAAAGAGGATCCTATGTCTGGCCACTGGTTTGTGTTTACCAATGGTGATCGCAATCGCGTGAAGGTGCTCTTCTGGGATGGCAGCGGACTTTGGGTGTGCGCCAAGCGTTTGGAGAAGGGCCGCTTCTCCTGGCCGCGAGGCGAGCAGGCCTGCGCTAACTTGCGCAGTGAAGAGCTGCTGGCGTTGCTCTCAGGCCTGGAAGTGAAACAAAAAGAGGGCTGGTATCGGCGCTGAAAAAAGTTTCAAAAACATTTCGATTCGTTTGAACATTTTTCTTTGGCGTACGTCTGACTGTGCGAACGATGAGCGCTGCGGCCACACTTCCGGAAGTTGCATCACTGGATCGGGCGCGCACCATCATCGCGGAGCAGTTTCACACAATCCAACAACTCAACTGGCAAGTGAACCAGTTGAAGAAGGAACTTTTCGGCTCTTCCTCTGAACGGCAGGTCCAGAGCACGCTCTCCAAAGAACAAATCCTGCTCTCGCTCTTTCCGGCCCCGGCAGAACCGGCCGCCACGCAGGAAGTGATCCTCCCGCCGGCTGAAGAAGGCACCGAAGCGCGTCCGCGCCGGCAGCCGGCGGCAAAAGTCCTGGAAACGGTGACAGAGCGTATTGAGCCGAAAGAAAAAGTCTGCCCTCATTGCGGCAAGGACAAGTGCGAGATCGGGCATGAGAAGAGCGAGCGTTATGAATACGTGCCGGCAAAGATCGTGCGGCACGAAATCATTCGTCCGAAGCTGGCTTGTCCGTGCGGAAAAGCCGGTGTGAGCATCGCGCCCTTGCCGCCGATGGTGGTGGCGCAGGGCCAGCCGGGGGCCAGCCTGGTAGCCCATGTGCTACTGAGCAAATTTGTCGATCACCTGCCGCTGTATCGGCAACAGCAACAATTTGAACGCCTGGGAGTGAGCTTTCCCAAAAGCACGCTGGGTGACTGGGTGGAACAGGGCGCAAGGTGGCTGCAGCCGATCGTGCGCGAGATGAAGCGCCAACTTTTGCAAAGCGACTATGTGCAGGTTGATGAGACGCCGGTGCGCGTGCAGGACCCGGATGTCGCTGGCAAATGCGCGACGGGCTGGCTCTGGGTTCTGGCAGCGCCGCAGAAGGATGTAATCTTCGAGTTTCATCCGGGCCGGGGCAAAGAGTTTGCTCAACGACTGCTGGAGAACTTCAAAGGCTATCTGCAACGTGATGGTTACGGAGTTTACGGTTCGCTGGCCAGAGACGATTTGAAATTGATCTCGGTTGGTTGTTGGGCTCATGCGCGGCGCAAATTCATTGATGCCATTGAGGTCCAACGGGACCAGGCTATGCCCATCATTGACGAAGTGCGCAAACTCTATCTGGTGGAGCGCCACGCCCGCGATGAAGACCTCACGCCTGAGCAGCGTCATGGCCTGCGTCAGCAACTGTCCTTACCGATCCTGAGGGCATTACAACCGCTGCTCCAAAGCACACAGCAGCGAGTGTTGCCGCAAAGTCCTCTGGGCAAAGCAGCACGATACTGCCTGGCCGAATGGGAAGCTCTTAACCGCTACCTCAGCGACGGTCGCTTGGAAATCGACAACAATCTGACTGAGAACGCCATCCGGCCCAGCGCCATTGGAAAAAAGAACTGGTTGTTCATCGGCCACCCTGAAGCCGGTTGGCGCAGCGCTGTCATTTACTCCATTGTCGCAAGTTGCCGCCGCCGCGGTATCGAGCCCTGGGATTACTTGCACGACGTTCTCGCTCGCCTCCCAGCTATGAATCAGTCTGAATTACCCTGCCTCCTCCCTGCAAACTGGAAGCCTAACTGATTCTGCCAACGCCAATCACCTGCACCCCACCGGAGGCTTACTATATATAGATAGACAAACGCTGTCTGGATATGGACAGGGACGATTTTTCGAAAATTCTTCTTCACCCTGTATAGGTCCACAAAAGCTGTTACTTTGGTAACAAGAGTGAAGATTTTTTCAGAAAAATGACGCCGGGCGGATAAATGATGGTCTCACCCTCTATAGATAGACAAAAGCTGTCCGAATATTGACAAGAAAGAAGATTTTCGAAAAAAAATCGGCTCCACCCTGTATAGGTCCACAAAAGC
>DASXJO010000620.1:0-3377 GCA_036497385.1 Candidatus Angelobacter sp.
TGAACTAAATATTGATGCAGCTGCTGATTCCTGTTGAACCTGAGTAGTACCCTGCCTAGTATCCATAACAACTTAGCTGCTCCTCGCAGCCGTTTTCTAAAAAGAAGCTGGAGACTTCGAAATGAATTGTGGGAAACTCTTACTCGTAGTGTGCCTGTGCGCGACGTTTGCGCTACCCGCGGTCGCGGGCGTTTCCGTTAGCTCACCTTCCAGCGGCAGCACAGCTGGCTCGCCAGTCCACTTTGTAGCCACTGCAACATCATCTTGCTCAAAAGGTGTTTCGGCCATGGGAATTTACACCGCTCCCGGAAAATTGGCCTACACGGTAAACGGCGCCAGCATGAACACCAACTTGACGATGAGTAACGGCACTTACAACGCCGTCGTCCAGGAATGGGACAACTGCGGTTCATCAACCAAGACGCCGATCACATTAACAGTCAGCGGTTCTTCCAGTTCGGGTACTGGCAAAGTGTTTTCCAACTTGCAGAAGAGTGGCGGATGGACTGGCTACGCTCTGTTGCCTCCAGGTTTCGGTATCTGTTCCGGGTGCACTCCGTCCGGTTCGAACGTGAAGTGGAATTGGACGCAGAATGTCAGCTCCACCTCGATGGACGGCATTTCCACAAAGTCCAGCTACAATGGCGGAACAACTCAATGGGCTGACATTCTATGGAACAATCACCTGATTGGTGATTTTTCATCACAAGGACTTCCCGACTTCAGCAAGACCCTGGTGTCTCAGTTCCACGATTTTACTTATGACGTTTATTTCTGGGTGGGAAATGTGAACGACTCCCAGGCGCTCGAGTTTGATATCAACCAATTCTTCGGTGGCAAGTCCTACATTTGGGGCCATGAATGCCGCATCGATGGCGGCCATCAGTGGGATACATGGAACAACTCACAAGAGAAGTGGGTTCCCAGCGGGGTGGCCTGTAATCCGGTCAGCAATTCCTGGAACCACCTGACCATCAACGTGCAGCGCACCTCCGATAATCATCTGCTGTTCCACACCATCACGCTTAACGGCAAAACCGCGACATTGAACCGCTATGACACGCCGACCGCAAGAAGCTGGTATGGGATCACTGTCAATTATCAGATTGACAGCGACAAATATAAAACGCCGTACTCGGTCTATCTGGACAAGTTCACGTTTACGGCCAGATAAAAAATTGTTTGCCCGCATGAAAAAGCACGTCCTTGGACGTGCTTTTTTGTTTTTAGCAAATGTGTGGAGAAACAGCTTACGCAGGTAATCCCATGCGACGCACTAGATCTTGAAATCGTGGATCGTGACGTAACGGCTCGAACCTTCGGCCCGGCACTTTGATGTACGTAAGTTCAGGGTCGCGCTCCTTGTAGGCCTTGTCCATCCACGTGAAGGCCTTATCTAACTCTCCCAAGGATCCATAGAGAATTGCGATGGAACCGGAGGGCACCAGGCCTTGCTGATGTAGCTTCGTCAGCCGCGCAAGAATCTTCTGAGCCTCCGCCCGGTTGCCGGTTGCCGCATAAGCGAATCCCAGATCCACAAGGAAGTCCTTATCGTCGTTTCCGGAAAGTTGCAGGGCCTGCTGAAATTCTTGAATTGCTTCCTGATCCCGTCCTCTATTCAGGTAAGCCCAGCCGAGCGTCTGGTGGGTGGGCGCAAAGTGCGAATCCATTTCAAGTGTTTCCCGCAACTGACTCAGCGCCTGGTCATAACGGCCGGCAACCAGAAGTCTCCCCGCCAGTGCATTGTTGATCGGCAGAGACAACGGGTCGAGCTCTCGGGCCCGCTGTTCCTCTGCAATGCCTTCGTCGAATCGACCCACATACATCAGATAACCCGCGTACCAGTGATGAGCGCGGGCATCATCCGGGTTCAGCTGCAAGGCGCGTTTGTACTCGCGCTCCGCCGTTGCCCAATCCCACTCGTGAGTCTCGGCGATGAATGCGAGTGATACGTGAGGGTCAGACAGCGTGTCGTCCAGTTCAATAGCTTTAATCGCGGCTGCTTTGGCTTGCCAGAGGGCTTCTTTTGACGGAACACCGCCGCGAAAACCCAGCAACGCGTAGGCGTCGGCCAGACCGCAATATGGCAGAGCATAGCTCGGATCCTTGGCGATTGCCTGTCGAAAGTATCCGATACTTTTGTTGAGTGCGTCAGTGGTTCGCTGGTTGAAGTAGTAGCGGCCCTTCAAGTAATTCTCGTGGGCTTCCGGATCGACTGCACGCAAGCGTGCCAAGCTCTCTTGATCTTGCGGTGTGAGGTTAATTTCGATTCGCTGGGCGATAGTACGCGCGACCTCGTCCTGCAATACGAGAACGCTGCGATATTCCCGCTGATATTCTCCTGTCCATATATGCTCGTCAGTCACACCGCGAATCAATTGTGCGTGGATGCGAATCTGATTGCCCTCGCGTATTACTGCACCTTCGAGGACCGCATCCACATGCAGCGCTTGCGCGATCTCCGGGATAGTCTGGCGTGTGTCCTTGAGCCGCATCACCGACGTGCGGGAAATGACTCGCAGGTGGTGAATCCGGGAGAGGCTTCCGATGAGTGCCTCGGTCATCCCATCAGCAAAATATTCCTGCGTCGGATCTCCGGAGAGGTTTTTCAAGGGCAATACCGCAATGGACCTGATGGGCTGCGGTCGTGTTGCAGCCGAACTCCATCCATGATTCAGGGCTAACGCAAGGATCAAGGTCGCCACCAGGGAAGCTGCTCCAACCCAGAGCCACAACCGAACGCCGTTAGCTCTCCCTGAAAGCAGCGGGCCCGGCTGAGGTGCTTGAGCCTGAGAGGGCGGAAATTGGACCAGCGGGGCTTCGACCTGCGACGCAGAATCGCCGTTGCTGCAACTTATCGGCGCAGCGAAGCGATATCCCTTGCCAATGATAGTTTCAACGAAACGCGGCTTTTCCGGATCGTCCCTGAGCACCACGCGGATCTTGCGGACAGCGGTGTTAATGCTGTGGTCGATGTCGAGAAAAACGTCCTTGCCCCAAAGGCATTCAGCAATCTCTTCGCGGGATACCAGTTCGCCGTGCCGCTGGAGCAACAGGATAAGCAGCTCCATTGGAAGTTTCTCCAGGCGCAAGCGGCTGACTCCGCGTTGGAGCCGATAGCGGCTTCGGTCCAATGTGAACTCACCGAAATGGAATGCTTGGGACGTGAATTCACCTCATCAGCCCGGAGCTGTGTCGCTGAAATAATGCGCCATGATCCGCCAAGAAGCAACTGTAACAACAGCTTAGCGAGTTACCCGAAATTTATCTCTCCTTTATAAGGCGTGCATTGCCTATTGCGGCGGTACTGAGCGATAACCGACCCGCACCAAAAAGAAAATTGAAGGAGTGTTTCATGAAAAGCAAAGGTTTCTGGG
>DASXJO010000621.1:0-4388 GCA_036497385.1 Candidatus Angelobacter sp.
TTACCTGGTCCGTCAGGATCAATGCGCGTATCCACCAGCCGCGAATAAGTGGCAATGGCAAGATTGACATAGCCATCCGCGTAACCGGGACCGATTTCGACTACTTTTCGAAAGGCATCCGCGGCTTTCCAGTATTGTTGCTGGCGGAGCAGCGCTATTCCGTAATTGTTCCAGCGCAGCATCTGTTCGCGATCGGGCGCAGGCCAGCTACCGGTGGCGCGGCCCAAAGGCACGGATAAAGACCGGGAAACCATTGTTACTATGGGATAGTCAACACTCTTGCTGAGGATGAAGTCGGTAAAAGCTCGACGGAAGCGGCGGTAATTGACCTGGGCTTTCAGAGTGACAGGCCCGGAAGTCCCGGGGGGAATGCGAAATTTGAAACGCACAAGGTCAGATTGGCCGGAAGGAATGGTGTTATCGAATACCCGGACCTTCATGTCCCATACTTGATGCAGATCAATCCACTTGCCTTCCTTAGTGATCAGGCGATTCGTATAAGTATGGGCTTGCTCGTCCAGAAAACCATCGGGTTTGATGAAACCGCTGTGAAAAAACTCCGCGCCGTTGGCGTCGGAGGCGGTGAACTCCACCCAGCATTCGTAGAAATCCCTTTGCTCGGGCACAAGATTGTGGCCGATTTTTTTGTTTTGTATGACAACGCCGACGGTCACGGTTTCACCCGCTAGTACGGTGTGGTCCTGCCGGTCTAGCGGCGCGACGAGGCGCTCTTTGCCGGAATCGGTCTTTGTAAGGGCAAAGATATCCAGTCCCAGAGTGTCTTTAAGATAAGCCTCCGTCACCTTCATCTGCTCGTCGTAACCATAGAAAAACGGAATAGCAGTATTGGCGCCAGGCCAGCGATGAGAAGCTACTTGATGGTTTTTGGCGCCGTAGTCAGTCGGGGCATCCACTTTATTCATGTGGCAGTTCTGGCAATTGGTGTCCACATCTTTCTGGTAAAAGGGCAGCGGCGACTGCCGAGCCCAGGACGTTTGCTGCCACTCGTCGTACACGGAAAAAGCCCGCATCCACTTATATCCATTGAGCGTTCGCGGCAGGAACGCCTTGTGGCAGACGGAGCAGAATTCCGGCGTGCGATAGAAGTCGCGCATCACCGCCTTGCTGTGCAGTTTGGGGCGGGCCAGAATATCGTCAAAGCTAACGGGACCGGTAACGGGAGAGCCATCCTCATTGACCATTACCGCCGGAGTTCCCATCACATAGCTTCCGGTGCCGCTGGTGTTCTGAATCTGCTGAATGGAATGGCAGACCATGCAGGTGATCCCATCTTCATCAAACGAACGATTCACGGGCGAACCGCTGGTAAGCGCTCCGGAAAAAAGCGCAATGGGATTGTGGCAGCCCTCACAATGCCGGGTAAATTCAATCCCTTTCTGCTGGACCAGAACATCGACATTGTTCTTGTAAAAAGGCGCGCGAAAGGAATTGGCATGCGCCGACTGCCGCCATTGCTGATGCGTTTCAGCGTGGCATGTGGCGCAATAACTTGCCGGCGGAAACTGGTCCGCCGCAATAAAGGCGTCGCCGGCTGATTTTGCCTGGCTGGGGAGAAAAGGGCTGTTACCAAAGCGGTAGTTATAATGCGGAGTGGATTTTGTGCTGTGGCCGGCGTCCTTGTCGTTTCCGGAATCATTGCCTGGAGTGTCAAAGGCAGCGCCCATCATAGGAATGGCCAGAGCAGTTGCCGCGACAAGGATAGCGATCCCACCGAACTGCAATAGCCCGTTGTTATTTCTTGGTTTCAACGCTTGGACGCCCCATTTGGTTTTTTTGCAGGTTTGAGGGTAGATGATTAACACATTTCAACTGAAATTTCTATCTGGAATTCTTGTTTTGTCAGCTTCTAGTTCTTTTTTTCGATGGGAGCAGGGCACGAAAAGCAACTGCCAGCTCAATCCATTGCGAGTCCAGAGCTCGGCAAAGTCCAAACCTATTCTTCTTTTACCGTAGGTACACCCTCCGGATATTGCGGCAGAGCTGGCTGGCGCCGGCCAGCCTTAATCATCAATGCGGCAACAATAAGAATCACAGCGGTGACGGTGATTTTGCTCCATGGATAGATATTGAAAATGGACTCACCGCCAAACGTCATTTGGTCGCCTTGCGGGTCATAGTGGACGGTAACCTTTGAGCCTTGAGGATGCCGTTTAACCCAGTCGAGCGCATCCGCGCGGGACTTTACTTCAGGAGTTTTGACTGTCCCCGTGCATTGCGGCTCCTGGCTCGTCAACGGAACCATGGAGCCGGGACATTGACCTTGAGGAAGGTCCAGAATAACCAAAAATTCCATCCAGAAGACCTGATAGTTACGCTGCCTTGTGCTGACGGGCTGAAATTCCCGAGAGTTTTCGCGAATCGAGTACACGGTTGCGGAAGCCGCAGGCCATTGGTGCTCCATGACATAATCCTGCCGAATAACATTGATCCAGCCAAAAGAAGACAACAATCCAATGAAAAATGCGAGATAACCTGCCGCCCGGAGTCCGCTGGCTTGTGCCGGTGTGATGGATGATGACATTGGAAGGCAATTATCGGTCACAGCAATACGATGAGGCAAAGAAAAAACACGCGGAACGGCGGTTACGGAAGGCCGATCAAAAGCTTTCGGCATGGCATCAGCGCTGGAAGCCTCAACCCAAACTATGGCAGCCGATACCTTCCGTCGTAAGCTTCTCAACTGTTTGCGGCAATTTAAGAGGCTGAGAACTCCTAGTTCCAAAATGGGAAAATGCGATTCGTTCACCTATTTGCGAAAGTTATCCGAGAAGGATAGTTGTTATATAGGAGAGGCGCGCTTCCGCGAGAAATTCTGCCACTCATTTTCAAAAAAACTCTGGTGGCAAAAATTTTTTCCTTAAATTCAAAAATTTAATTTGACAAATTTATTTTCTACTTTAGACTCTCCAGCAACTCTGAATCACAAAAATTACTTTGATCGTCCGTGTAGAAATTTGCGCGAATGATCATAGGTCAGGTTCAAGTTTGAGATTGCGGGTAGCGCGGGCTCGAATCCAGCAGAATATCCCACCATCTCACGGCCATACCTGTTTGTCGTGCATTTGTATAGGTTTCACAAGTCATTGAGTTTTCGCCAGAAGCATTGGGCATAGTGTCGCCAACTTAAGCCATTGAGCGACTGCTGGTACCAGTGTGCCTGTTTGCGCCGAGGATTCGGCGGCAGGGAACGTGTGCGTCCAAGATCGAGCGATGGCCCAGAAAATTCGTTGTAAGTTAATCCGCAAGGCAAAAAGAGATCGGCAAGAAGGCCACGGTCATCCCGTTGACGGCCCGTATCTTCCGGTCGCCTTGAATTCGATTTCCCGGGCACATGCGTTTCCCGAGCCTGCGGATCGAGGTGATCAGTTGCAAGTCCCAAACTCCGTGGGAACTTCCGCCGTCCACAGTGCGAACACGGAGATGTTCACGGAGTTTGCAAGCACTGATTTTCATTCCAGCAATGTTTCATTTTTCAAAATCGAGATCCAGATAGAGCGGTCGTGCATGGCCATAGTGGCAAAGCAAAAAGAGTTTTGTTGCGGTCCTCGACAGGGGAATTGAATGCAATCTCGGCGTCTTCATTTCGCGTTGCTGTTGATCTGTTCCTGGGCGTTCTCGCTGGCGGGAGTTGCCCAAACAGCCACCTACCATCTGCATAAGGAAGCTTCGGCGATCACGGCCGCCGATGACAAGCTCTTGACGGCCGGTCCTGACGGGACCAGTGTGGCCCTTACGACGGCGCTCACCAGCAAGGCGGCGGGCGAGTATCTGATCAAGGAATTTGAGACGCAAACGAGCGCCCCGAATACAGCCGGCGTTATTCCTTCAGGCTCCACGCTCACGTTCAATTTGTTCATGAGAAAGACCGCCAATACTGGGACGGTATTTCCGCGCGCGAAGATCAGGCTCAACAACGCCACTGGAACGCTCTTTTGTATCGCTACGGGAACCACTGCTCTTTCCACCACGGTGAAACAGCAAGCGATCAGTTGCACGACTACGGCAAACATTTCAATGGCGGCCACCGACCGGTTCTATCTTTGGGTCGGTGTGAATCTCACGGCCACTTCCACGACGACATTCAGCGGAGAGCTGGACATTGAAGGAACGCTGAACGGCAGTTTTGATTCAACCGTGGTCCTGCCGCTGGGCTCTCCGGCGCCAACGATTACCAGCCTTACGCCAAGCACGGGAGCAGTAGCGAGTTCGGTGGTGATTGCCGGAACGAATTTCCGCACGCCCCAAGGCAGCAGCACGGTGAGCTTCAATGGAATTGCTTCAACGCCGACGGCGTGGAGTGCGACATCGATTACTGCACCAGTTCCAACCGGCGCCAGCACTGGTTCCGTATTGGTGACGGTCGGCGG
>DASXJO010000622.1:0-3028 GCA_036497385.1 Candidatus Angelobacter sp.
GTCGCCTTCCTGGAGACGCTTACCGACGACCGGGTCGTATTCCAGCGCGCACCATTCGACCATCCGCAGCTCTTCGTGCCTAACGGACATCCAGGAAACTCCAACTCAACCACCGATGCGAACGGCGACGGCTTGGCCGACGATCTGCTGACCGAAATCCCCGCTATCGGCGCCGCGGGTGGCAATCCGCTTCCGGGCTTTCTCGAAGGGATTTTCGGGCCGACCCCTTGATTCGTGATCTGCGAAGTGCAGGAAAAGACGATCGCAAAATTGAAGTCAACAATCGCGCAGCAGCAGAGAGCAATCGAGCAACTGGCGACGCAAATGCAGAAAGTGAGTGCGCAGGTGCAATTGAATGGCGCGCCGGCGATCGCTGCAAATCCGTAATCTGCTGTAGCCGCTTCGCTGCCTGCCACGCCGTAGCTGAGCGAAGGCGGGTGCCAAGCGCGGCGTTGCCCACCCATCTTCGCCAAGGCTTCGGCGGGCAGGCAGGGCTACGGCTACATCTTCTCCGGCGCTTTGATGCTCCTCCAAAACGCCTGTGGACAATTTTTCTGAAAAAATTTTCGAAACTTTTCCGACCCGATCTGGAGAGAACAAGTAAAGACACAACTGTATATCGAAAAACCAATCAACTTATGAACAAGAAATTCCTTCCTGGCACAGTTTTATTCATCATCGCATTCGTGCTCAGCAGTCTGGCCTCTCTGGTGCAGGTCAAGGCCCAGAATACCTTTTACGGCGATGGAGCGGGCCACAATACGACGACAGGGTATTCTAATTCGGCGTTTGGCAACTCGGCGCTTTACTCCAACTCCACCGGTCACGATAACACGGCCACCGGTGTTCGGGCGCTCTACAACAACACCGTTGACTACAATACGGCCACTGGCTCTGACGCGCTCTACAGCAACACCACCGGCTATGGCAATACCGCCAGCGGCCTGGATGCTCTCTACAAGAACACCACTGGAGACAACAACACGGCCAGCGGCCTGAGTGCTCTCTACAACAACACCACGGGCAACTACAACACGGCTAGCGGCACGGATGCTCTCTACAACAACACTACGGGCGACTACAACACGGCCAGCGGTCACCAGGCGCTCCTCGCCAACACGATAGGCTACGCCAACACAGCCAACGGTACAAATGCGCTCTACAGCAACACCACCGGTAACGCCAACACGGCCTGCGGTACAAACGCGCTCTTCACCAACACCACCGGCAGCACCAATATGGCCAGCGGCGCTAATGCCCTCTTCAGCAACACCACCGGCGACAATAACGCAGCCAGCGGTTTTTATGCGCTCTATTCCAACACTACCGGCACCTACAACGCGGCCCACGGTTATGAGTCGCTCTACAGCAACACCACCGGCGGCTTCAACGCGGCCAACGGCGCTTTAGTGCTCTACAACAACACCATTGGAAACTTCAATGTAGCTACTGGCCCAGGGGCCCTGTTCTCCAACACCACCGGATCGAACAACGTTGCCATGGGCACCACTGCGGGCTTCGCCCTCACCACCGGCAGCGGCAATGTCTGCATCGGCGCGGGCGTTAACGGCGTTGCCGGTGAAAGCAACACTACGCGCATTCGGAATGTTTACACCACGGTCGCCAATGGCCGTGCGGTTTACGTCAATGCTGACAACAAGATCGGCACACTTTCCTCTTCGCGCCGGTTCAAGCATGACATCCAGCCCATGGACAGCAGCAGCGAAACTCTCTTCGAGCTCAAACCGGTCACCTTCCGTTACAAGAAAGACGCCGATCCTTCGCAGGCGCTCTCCTTTGGTTTGATCGCCGAGGACGTGGCTGAAGTCAGCCCGGAACTGATCACGCGCGACGAGCAGGGAAAACCACAAACCGTCCGCTACGAAGCGGTCAATGCGATGTTGCTCAATGAATTCTTAAAGGAACATCACAAGGCAGACGAGGAACACCACAGGGTGGCGCAGTTGGAAGCGACCGTGGCACAGCAACAGAAAGAGATTAGTACCCTAATCGCAGCGATTAAGGAGCAAGCCGCACAAATTGACAAAGTAAATGCACGGTTGGGCAACGCGTCACGGGCGACATTGCTCGGAGCAGCGCTTTTCCAAGCGCCGTGACGAGGGCGAATCGCGTGGTGTGCAGATTGGGATGCGAAGATGGTTGCCGTCACAGCCGCAATTTCCCGTCATTCCGAGCGAAGTCGAGGAAGCCCGTCGCGAAACCAAAAGGTGCGTCTACGGGATCCTTCAACTTCGCTTCGCTCCGCTCAGGATGACACGCTTTGAATCAACTGTGTCGGGCGCTCCAATTCCGGAAGATCAATGAGGGCGCTCCAAAACCTGCCGGTCATTTTTTTTGAAAATTTTCTGAAACTTTTCCTACCGGATCTGGAGAGAACAGGTAAAGACAGAACTCTAAATCAAAAAAACATTCTACTTATGAACAGAACATTCCTTCGCGGCGCAGTTTTATTCGTCATCGCATTCGCTCTCAGCAATCTTGCCTTTCTGGCGCAGGTAAAGGCGGTGGATCCCACGGATATATTTTACGGCACTGGCGCGGGCAATGGTACCACAACCGGGTTCTATGATTCAGCCTTTGGCTTCAATGCGCTTAACGGCGTTACCAGCGGCAGTTTCAACACGGCCAGCGGTGCATACGCGCTCTACTTCAACACCACCGGCAGTTTCAACACGGCCAGCGGTTATAACGCGCTCTACGTGAACAGCGCCGGCAACAACAACGCGGCCAGCGGTGCTTACGCGCTTAATTCAAACACCACCGGCAGCTACAACACGGCCAGCGGTGATTCCGCGCTCTACAGCAACACCACCGGCGGTTTCAACGCGGCCAACGGTGCTTTTGTGCTTTACTCCAACACCACTGGAAACTTCAACACCGCGGCTGGGCCAGGAGCTCTCTTCTCCAACACCACCGGATCGAACAACGTTGCCATAGGCACAACTGCTGGCTTCGCCCTCACCACCGGCAGCGGCAATGTCTGCATCGGCGCGGGCGTTAACGGCGT
>DASXJO010000623.1:0-8689 GCA_036497385.1 Candidatus Angelobacter sp.
CAGCAAATGCTCGAGGCGGTTTTCGCGGATCGCGGTTTCCACGTCGGCTTTGCTGGTTCCCGGCTTCAATCCCAGCCCGATCTGGGCTCCGGGGTCGGCCCGCAGGACATACCAGCATTCCGTTTTGCCGCAAGCCTGGCCGACTTTGGCGGCGCCTTCATCGTCCGGGTGAACCTGCACGGAAAGCTTTTCTGTGGGGAAGAGAAACTTAATCAGGAGTGGAAATCGGGTAGCGTCCCGGGCGGCCTCCCCCAAAAATTGTTTGCCAAATTGTTGCGCGATTTCGGCGAGAGTCCGCCCAGCAAGGGGCCCGTTGGCTACGGTACAGCTGTCACCAGTGAGCCATGCCTCGCCGATGGGCCCTCCCGTAACTTCGCGAGCATAAAAAGGTTTAAGGTCTCGGGTACCCCACACGCGCTCGTGAAACTGTGGTTGCAACAATAATGGGTAAAGATCGGGCATGCGAGTTTTTGGCGGCCGTGGTGCGATGGAACCTAGAAAATCTTAGACTCGTAAAACAGGCTGAGCGTTGTCCAGCAGCTCGGATTCAAGGGCTGTCTGAGCCTCTTTCAGGCACATATCAGTGCGGCAACATTGCGACCCTATGGAGCAAAATCTAAAGTTTTCCGAACCACTCCTGCATGCGTTCCATGCCCCGTTCAATTTCCGTGGGTGAGGTCGCGTATGACAGGCGAATATG
Source organism: Candidatus Angelobacter sp. (assembly GCA_036497385.1). Classification (GTDB taxonomy): domain Bacteria; phylum Acidobacteriota; class Terriglobia; order Terriglobales; family Acidobacteriaceae; genus Angelobacter. Next base: position 701 of record DASXJO010000623.1, read on the forward strand.
CTCGCGAGTCCCAAAAGCTTCGCCCGGGACCGTAACCACATGGGCCTCATGCAACAGGCGCTTGGCGACATCGGCAGCCGAATTGATTCCGGACTTGCCGAAATAGGCCGAGACGTTGGGGTAAACATAAAACGCCCCTTCCGGCTTTACGCAGGTCACGTCGGGGATGAGACTGAGATGCCCCAGGGTAAGATCGCGCAGCTGGATATAGTCCTGCTTCATCTTCTCGACACAATCCTGCGGGCCGGTAACGGCGGCCAAGCCAGCCATCTGGACCATATGGGCCGTGCTTGAAGTGCTCTGGCTCTGCAGCTTGGTCATGGCGTTGATGATGGGCGCGGGAGCTATGGCGTATCCCAGCCGCCAACCGGTCATGGCGTATGTCTTGGAAAGCGAGCCGACAATCACCAGGTGCTGCTTTACGTCAGTGAGTGAACCAGCAGAGAAGCGCCGAGTGAAATTCAGGTAAACGTAGCATTCATCGGCTATGACATAAATACCGCGCTGGTGCGCAAGGCGAAGAATCGCAGAGAAATCGGCTGGAGCAAGAACCGCTCCGCTGGGATTGTTCGGGGTATTAATGATGATGGCGCGTGTCCTGGGAGTGATCTGGCGCTCAATCATCTCTGGCGTCAGCCGGAAATTATCCGCCTCATCCGTATCGACAAAAACGCATTTCCCGCCCGCGTATTCAATAATATCTTTAAATGAAACCCAGTAAGGGACAGGGACAATCACTTCGTCCCCGTGATCCACCAGCACCTGCAGGGCATTGAAGAGAGCAAGCTTGCCGCCGGTGGAAACCATGCATTCGCTGGGCTGGTACATGGAACCAAAATCAGCGGCGTGGCGGCGGACAATTGCGGTGCGCAACTCCTGAATTCCCGCCACAGCGGTATAGCGCGTGCAATTGTTATTGATGGCGGCAATGGCCGCATCCTTGATGTGCTGGGGCGTGGGGAAATGCGGCTCGCCAGCGCCAAACTCCACCATATCCGCCCCACCTGCCTTGAGCTGCGCCGCTTCAGCAACCACCGCCATGGTGGCGGAGATTTCAATGCGGTTAACACGATCACTAAACTGTTTTACTGCCGGAAGCGTTGCCATTCTGTACCTCTATTCAAAGTATGGCTGCTGTGCCATGGAATTTCTCTCGCAGCCGTTGTTCCACCAGTTCCGGCACCAGCCCGCGCACGGAACCGCCAAGGCGAAAAACCTCTTTAACCAGCCGGGAGCTCAAATAGGAATAAGCTTCCGCGGGCATCATGAACACGGTTTCCAGTTGCGGCTGCAGTTTGCGGTTCATCAGGGCCATCTGCAACTCATACTCGTAATCGCTGATGGCGCGGATGCCGCGCAGCACGGCCTTCGCTTTCTTCTGCATGGCGTAATCCACCAGCAGCCCTTCGAAAGCCTCTACACGAACGTTGTCATAGTGCTTGACCATCTCTTGCAGCATCTCTAGCCGTTCCTCCAGAGTGAAGAGCGGATCTTTTTCAGAGTTGCGCAGAATGGAGACAATCAGTTCATCAAAAATCTTGCTGCCGCGTTCAATCAGGTCAAGATGACCGTTGGTAAGCGGATCAAACGAGCCGGGATAGATGGCGCGGACCAGATTCACTTAACTCCTGATTGTGGCTGACACCTGATTTTATGCCGGAATGTGCCACCCGGCAATGTGGGAATCTCTGCATTTATCCTGACTGAAACGTAAGCTGGGGCAGAGGCGGGCTTTCACCGGGAATATTCCGCCATGGTACCTCCCCCGGCATTCTCTTTACATCTCACAGATCAGGCGAGTATGGTTGACTCGCGGCAAAGCCCCTCTTTCTGAAGGATTTAATCACAGCATGCTAGCTAAGCCCTCGCGCAGTGAAGAAACGCTCTTATTCGCGAAAAACTTTCTCCAACATCCCAGAATGCTAGGTTCATTGATCCCAAGCTCCCGTTTTTTGATTGACCGTCTGCTCAGCCGGGTGGACTGGAAGCGCGCGCGCACCATTGTGGAATACGGCCCTGGCGTGGGCACCATTACAGCCCATATTCTTTCCCGAATGTCTCCCGATGCCCGCCTGGTGGTATTTGAGATGAATGAGGATTTCGTTCACTATCTGGCGCGGGCGTTTCCCGATCCCCGACTGCATGTGGTCCACGGCTCGGCAGAGAATGTTCAGCGAGAGCTGGACCGCCTGAAGCTGGACGGTGCGGATTACATCATTTCCGGAATCCCCTACACCACCATGCCGGTGGAACTGCGGGAGAAGATTATGCGCGAATCGCGTGAAGCCCTGAACCCCGGCGGCGCTGCACTGGTTTACCAGTTCACACGCGCCGTGCTGCCGTACCTGAGAAGCCACTTCCATCAGATTGACCAGGATTTTGAGCCCCGCAACATCCTGCCGGCGCGGCTGTTTTATTGCACATAGAGCGATTCCGGCATTCTGGGATCCCAAACTCCGCCTGTATATACTTGTCTATATGGCCGTAATCAATCCCAAGTCTGTCAAAGTGAACGTCACTACAGGTACCGGAATGGACATCGAATGGGACGACGGCCATCACACGCACTTTGGCTTTCAGTGGCTCCGCGACGCATGCCCCTGCGCCACCTGCACGGAAGAGCGCAACAATCACCATCGCAATCCAGGTGAGCCCGCCAAGCAAGCCGCCAGTCTGCTGCCCATGTACAAGGAACCGGCCAAGCCCAAAGAAGTGAAGCCGGTGGGGCGCTACGCGCTGAACATCGCATGGAATGACGGCCACGCCAGCGGCATCTATTCCTGGGATTATCTGCGGGAAATCTGCCAGTGCGAAGAATGCAGAGTGAAGGCAGCGGGCTGAGCTTCTTTTAGTAGCCGAGCTTCTTTTAGTAGCCTCGCTTCTTATCGATCACGTCTTCCAGTGGTTGTCCCCCGATGAATCGTTTCAGATTCGCGGCAAAAACCTCATAATGCCGATGCCAGACATTCTCTGTCAGGAAGGCGGTGTGCGGAGTGATTAAGACCTGCGGCATCTTCCACAAAGGCGACCAGCGGGAAAGCGGCTCTTCTTCAAAAACATCCAGCGCTGCTCCGGCGATCCGGCGATTGCGCAGAGTTTTGACCAATGCAGCTTCATCCACCAATGCGCCGCGGGAAACGTTGATCAGAAACGCCGTGGGCTTGAATAGCGCCAACCGTCGGGCATCGATCAGATGCCGTGTGCGCTCAGTGAGCGGAGCTGCCAGCACCACAAAGTCCGCGCGACTAAGAACCTCGTCCAGCGCTGCATATCCAATAACTTCATGCGCTGCCGCCATGCCGCGCTCGGGATGTTCGCGTACGCCGATTACATGCATCTTGAGCGCCGCTGCCATGGAAGCAACTTCCGCTCCAATGCTGCCCAGCCCCACAACCAGCACGGTCGCTCCGCGCACCTCACGCGGGCGCGGCTGCTCCTTCCAGATGGCTTCCATCGCCCATTTGCGCCGCTCCTGATATCGCACGGCCGAGGGCAACCGTTTCGCCAAAGCCAGCAGCATGGCAATCGCGTGTTCGGCCACCACGGGCCCATGTACGCGTCCAGCATTGGTGAGAGCTATTTCACTGGAGACTATTTCAGGATAAAGAAACTGATCTACTGCGGCAGTTATGGAATAAATCCACCGCAGGTTTTTGGCGGCGCTCAGCTGTTCTGGCGGCAATGACCAGCCGATCATCACATCGGCATCGCGCAAGGCTTGTTCGTCGTCCCGTTTTGTTCTTGAGTTACAAACTTCGACCTGAGGAAAATCGGCGCGCAGCTTTTCGATAAACCACGGCGAAGGCCGCCACATCTCAAAGTCATCGTGCAGCAGGATCGCGATCTTATGTTGCGCCATCCTGCTTACGCTCCTGCCGCCGGCGAACGCAGAGCTTTTTTTTCCGCCGAGCCCTGTTCGCGCCACAGCACTGTCGAATCGATTTCCGCGATCGATCTTCTTCCTGTCAACGCCATCGCGCGCTCCAGTTCATCGCGCAGAATCGATATCACGCGCTCCACGCCTTTGGCTCCGCCCAGCGTCAGTCCATAAATGTATGGCCTTCCGATAAACACAGCTTTCGCGCCCAATGCCAGCGCCATCAGCACATCCGTCCCGCGACGGATGCCGCTATCCAGCATCACCGGGATTCGTCCGGCAACGGCTTCTACCACGCGCGGCAATGCGTCAATGGTGGCCGGAACAGTATCCAAGTTGCGGCCTCCGTGATTGGAGACGATCACGCCATCAGCGCCGCACGAAACTGCCAGCCTGGCGTCTTCGGCTGAGAGAACGCCTTTCAAGAGAACCGGCACGCCCGCCACGGAGCGCAGCCATTCCAGATCATTCCAGTTGAAGGAGGGATCAAAGAGCGTGTCGTAAATGCTGGCACGCTGGGTCTTGTGGCCCGCTACCGGGCTGGACGGCGTGAGGCCACGCAGATGGACGCATTCAAGTTCTTTTGGCAGTCCGAAAGAAAGCTGGCCATAACGATTGCCCAGCACCGGCGTATCCACCGTGAGGCATACGGCCTTGCAGCCCGATGCTACCGCACGCTGCACCATATCTTTGGTGAAAGCGCGGTCGCGCTGGACATACAGCTGGAACCAGATGGGGCGCTGCGTGTTGCGCGCGATCTCATCGATGGCAGTGGTGGTGAAGGTGCTGATCACAAATCCCGCACCCGCCGCGCTGGCTCCACGCGCTGTACCGACCTCCCCTTCAGGGTGGTACAGCCGATGGTAAGCCACCGGCGCCAGCAGGATAGGAGATTCGAACTCGCCGCCAAAAAGATTTATGCGCGTATCAATCTGTGAAACATCCACCAGAACGCTGGGCGAGAGTTTCAACCGTCCAAAGCCCGCGCGATTTTCCCGCATGCTGATCTCATCTGCGCCGCCGGAACGCACATAGTCATACGCCATCTGGGAGAGACGCTTGCTGGCCAATGGCTCAAACTGCGTCACGTCCGCTGTAGGCAGGCTTTCAGCATTGTTCGATCGAAAAAGCTTTCTCCATCGGCCCATGATCTCTCCCTCTACTCACGACTGCTGTTTGCTTAGGTTACCCGAAATCAAGACCTGGTGAATCAAAGCCTGGTGAATCAAAGCCTGGTGAATCAGGCCTGGTGAATCACTGCGCGCTGTATCCGCCGTCGATGGTCATAACGCTGCCGGTGGTCCAGCGGGATTCGTCGCTGGCCAGAAAGACCGCCGCGCTGGCAACGTCTTCAGGTTGGCCAAAGCGGCCCATGGGATGCATGGCTTCACGCTGCCGACGCGCGGCTGGATCAGTGTTGAACTTCTCCACCATCTCCGTGGCCACAATCCCCGGAGCAATGCAGTTTACGCGGATGTTTTCAGCCGCATGGTCCAGCGCCATTGCTTTCGTCATGGCCATTACGGCGCCTTTTGAAGCTGCATAAGCTACGCGGTTGCGCGCTCCCACCAGGCTGAGCACCGAGGCAATGTTGATGATCGAACCGCCGCCCCCGTTTGAAGCCCGCATGTGCGGCAAGACAGCGCGAGACAGCAGCCACAGTCCGCGGACATTGATATTGAAGGTCTGATCAAAATCTTCTTCGCTGAGAGATTCCGCCGTCCCCGGCAGCAGCACCGCCGCATTGTTGACGAGGACGTTCATACCCTGGAATCTCTCGATTGCTGCGCTTACGAGGTTCTGCACATCAGTCGCTTGGCTTACATCAGCGCTCAACGCCAGGCATTCTCCGCCCGATTCTGCGGCGGCGCGGTCAAGCTTCTTGCTGTCCCGCCCGGCAATCACCACCTTTGCGCCTTCGCGGACAAAGGCAAGGGCAATGGCTTTGCCGATGCCGCTGCCTCCGCCGGTGATGATGGCTACCTTGCCTGCTAAACGCATGAGGCATTCTAAACGCATCCTGATCGCACCGCGATCTGGCTGGCCGCTGGACGTAAGCTTTCTGACAACTTATTCTGTAGTATCACGCAGATCAGGTCCCCTTAATCTCTATGGCGCAAAACATTCAAGTCACGCTTCCTGATGGAAGCAAAAAAGAAGTTCCCAGCGGCACCACGCCTTTGGATATCGCGCGCTCCATCAGCCCTCGGCTGGCGGATGCCGCGCTGGTGGCAAAGATCAAGCCGTCGGCAGACAGCAATCAGCAATCAGCCGGAGAGCATGGTGACGCGGACGGGCAGCAATCTGGAGCCGCCGCGAACACAGCCCAAAGCGAGGCGAAGGCCGCCGCGAGCTCAGCCCAAGGCGAGGCCAAAGCTCCGGCAAGCATGCACGCTGCGCCCGCCAAAGACGGCTGGCAGTTTGCCGATCTGAGCAAGCCGCTGGAAGAGGACGTGGATCTGCGGCTGCTTACGGACCGCGATCCTGACGCGCTGCATGTTTACCGGCATTCGTCCGCGCACTTGCTGGCGACGGCGGTGCTTGAGCTCTTTCCTGAAACCAAGCTGGGACATGGCCCACCGACCGACGCCGGATTTTTCTATGACTTCTTCCGCCCGACGCCGTTTACGCCGGAAGACCTGGAGAAGATCGAGAAGCGCATGGGCGAAGTGGCCGCGCGCGACGAAAAGTTTGTGCGTGAACTCGTCCCGCGCAATGAAGGGCTGGCGCGTTTCCGCGCTGAAGGCGACTTCATGAAGGTCCACTTTATTGAGCAGTTCACCAAGCAGGGTGAGCCAATCTCCACGTATCGTAACGGGAACTTTGTGGACTTTTGCCGTGGGCCGCATGTGCCTTCCACGGGAAGGATCAAGGCATTCAAGCTGACCAGCATCGCCGGCGCTTACTGGCTGGGCGACGAAAAGAACCCGCAGCTTCAGCGCATCTATGGCACTTCGTTCTTCAACAAGAAGGACCTGGAGCAGCACCTGCATGCGATTGAAGAAGCCAAGAAGCGCGACCATCGCGTGCTGGGCAAGCAGCTTGATCTTTTCAGCATCCAGGAACTGGCCGGGCCAGGACTGATTTTCTGGCATCCCAAGGGCGGGCTGATCCGCAAGGAAATGGAAGACTGGATGCGCGATGAATACCTCAAGCGCGGGTATTCGCTCGTCTATACGCCGCATGTTTTCCGCGTGAACCTGTGGAAGACCAGCGGCCATGAAGGTTACTACGCGCAAAACATGTTCACGCCCATGGAGCTGGACGACGCCGAATATCGCATGAAGCCCATGAACTGCCCCGGGCACATCCTTATTTATGCGGACTCGCTCAAGTCGTACCGCGATCTGCCGGTGCGTCTGGGCGAGCTGGGCACGGTGTATCGCTATGAGCGTTCCGGCGTGATGCATGGACTGCTGCGCGTCCGCGGCTTTACCCAGGACGACGCCCACATCTTCTGCACTCCGGAACAGATTGAAGATGAGATTGCCGGCTGCATTGAGTTTGCGCTGGCCGTGCTCAAGACTTTCGGCTTCGACGAATACCAGGTGGAGCTGAGCATCTGGGACCCAACGGACAAGAAAAGTTTTGTCGGAGGCGAGGAGAACTGGAACCGCGCCATCAACTCGCTGGAAAAAGTTCTGAAGCAGCTGAACATTCCTTACAAGACCATTGTGGGCGAAGCGGCGTTCTACGGCCCCAAGATCGACATTAAGCTGGTGGACGCCATCGGCCGCCTGTGGCAGCTATCCACCGTGCAGTTTGATTTCAACCTGCCGGAGCGCTTCAAGCTGGAATACGTGGCAGAAGACGGAACCCGCAAACAGCCGGTCATGGTGCATCGCGCGCTGTTCGGCTCGGTGGAGCGTTTCTTCGGTGTGCTGATTGAGCATTACGCCGGAGCTTTCCCCGTATGGCTCTCACCGGTGCAGGTGGCAATCATTCCCATCAGCGAGAAACACACTGAATATGCCCACAAAGTGGCGCAGCAATTGAAAGATGGTGGCGTGCGCGTTCACGTGGATGATCGTAATGAAAAAATGAATGCCAAGGTCCGCGAGCTGGCGCTGCAGAAAATTCCTTTCCTGCTGGTGGTGGGTGAAAAAGAGGCA
>DASXJO010000624.1:0-3979 GCA_036497385.1 Candidatus Angelobacter sp.
CACAGGAACTCACTGCTGATCGCCAAGCCGCCGAAGCGGTGCTAGCCAGCCTTCGCCATCAGGTATCGCAAACGCGTGCAACAGAAGAGCAGACCGCCGGCGAGACTTCCAGCGGGGTCGTAAACGCAGAGGCGCGCTTGCGCGCTGCGCAGGCCACATTGCTTCAGGCGCAGGCTGATTTGCAGCGCATCCAGGGCGATACGCGGCGCTCCGTCGCGTTGGCGCAGCAAGGCATTGCATCGCAGCAGCAGGCGGACCAGGCTGAAGCGCAACTCAAGGCGCAGCAGGCTCTGGTTCGGGCTGCTGAAGACCAGTCTCGCGCCGCACAGGCGGATCTGGTAACGGCGCAGGCGCACACAAGGCAGACTCAGGCAGCACAAAGCAACGTCGCTTCCACGCGAGCGCAGCAGTTGAATGCGAAAGCCCAGTTGGAAGCCGCGGAAGCCCGTCTTGGCTATACCAAAGTCACCGCGCCGGTGAGCGGGATTGTCACCGTGCGCGCCGCACGTGAAGGTGAGGTCGTAAATCTGGGCCAGCCAATCGCCATTATCACCGACCTGAATGACACATGGGTGCGTGCCGCCATTCCCGAGACCGAAGCCGTCCACATTGCACTCGGAGATAAACTGAACGTGCGCCTGCCCTCGGGCGATTTCGTGCAGGGAAAAGTTATTTTCAAGGCGCCGGAGGCTGACTTTGCCACGCAACGCGACGTAAATCGCCGTAAGCGCGATATCAAAGCCATCGCACTCAAGCTGCAAGTGGATAACAGCAAGAAAAATCTCGTACCCGGAATGACCGCAGATGTCCTGATTCCTAAAGCCAAAGTGGAAGGCCGCTGATGCCGACGCATGCGATTCAAGTCGTCGATATCGTGAAGCGCTTTGGGAACTTCACTGCCGTTGACGGTGTCTCTTTCGCGGTGGAAGAAGGCGAAATCTTCGGCCTGCTTGGCCCTAATGGCGCGGGCAAATCAACGCTGATCCGGATGATGACCACCTTGCTCGACATTACGTCCGGCACCGCCATTATTGAAGGAGCTGACGTGCGTAAAAATCCGAACACCGCTCGGCGCTCCATGGGCGTGATTCCCCAGGCCATGACCAGTGACGGCGACCTCACCGTCTGGGAAAACCTGAGCATCTATTCCAAGCTTTACAGTATTCCCACCGCCGACCGGGAAAAGTCTATCGACGAATTGCTCACCTTGGTTGATCTCAACCAGTGGCGGGACGCTCCCGCGCGAAATCTTTCCGGCGGCATGCGGCGACGGCTCGAGATCGCGCGCGGCCTGGTGCATCGTCCCCGAATTTTTTTTCTCGATGAGCCCACCACCGGACTTGATCCTGTTTCCCGCGTTGCCGTATGGGAAATGATTACCAGCATTAAACAGAAGCGCAACCTCACGGTTTTGATCACCACGCATTACATGGATGAAGCTGATCGTCTGTGCGACCGCATTGCCATTGTCGATCACGGCAAGCTCGTTGCGTTGGACACGCCACGCAATCTCAAGAACAGCATTCCGGGGTCAAGCGTGATAGAGGCGCAATTCCTGCAGCCTCCCGCAGACTGGCAAAGCAAGCTGGAAGGTCTGGCTGGTGTGAAGTCCGTGCAGCCAGAAGGTGCGGACATGTATCGCATCCTCACTGAAGACGGATCACGCACCACCACCGCTCTTGTAGAAACAGCCGTGCACTCCAACGTTGTAGTGAAAACACTTACCGTGCAGAGCACAACGCTGGATGACGTTTTTGTTCATTTCACCGGAAGGCAGCTGCGCGACCAAATTGTGGATTCGCCGCTTTACCAATCTCCCGTGGCCTGGGGCAAGTAAGCGTGCCCAGCTTTTTTAAGAGCGGGCGCATGATGGCCATTGTGGAACGCGATCTGCGTAAATTCTTTCGCTCGCCCGCGCTTATGGTGGCCGCAATGGTCTTCCCGTTGGTGCAACTCATTGTTTTAGGCAACGCCTTCGGCGGCAAGATCAAAGATGCCAAAATCGGAATCGTCTCCCACGATACCGGGCCGCAAGCCATTCGCGTAATGGAAGCGTTGCGGGCCGTCCAGAGCAACGCGCGCACTTTTCAGCCAATTGTTTATCCCGACGAACAAACCATGATTGCCGCCGTCCGTCGCGGCGACCTGAATGCCGGCTTGGTGATTCCGCCGCAGTTCTCGCGCAACGTGTACGAGCAAACGCGGCCACACATCGGCCTGGTGCTCGATAACACTGACAATTTCATGACCTCCACTTTCGTGGATGAGATGACTCAACTCGTGGCTGCGCTCAACCAGCCGGACGTACAGCCACGGGTGGTGCAGCAGATTGGGCTTCAGGTGGTGGAGCTTTATCCCTATATCGAATATATGAAGTACCTGCTGCCGGGCTCTATCACGCTGGCCATGTTTGTCAGCGTGATGATCGGCGGTGGCATTGTTTATATCGACGATAAAGCCCGCGGCGTGCACGAAGGCTACCTGGTAACGCCCATCACCAAGCTGGAACTTGTAGCCGGTTTGAATGTTGCCGGCGCTTTCAAGGCCATGGGCGCAGGCATAGTGCTCACAATTCTTGGATCGTTGATTGCCGGCGTGGGCTCCACATTTCAGCCGGCAAATTTTCTCTGGCTGCTTCTGCTGATCGCCGCTACTTCATTCGCATTTATCTCCATGATGTTTGTCATGATGGTGCGGGTCAACGATCCGCTGATTCCACGCGCCGTTTTTGGCATTTTGAACACACTGCTCTATTTTCCCAGCGGCGCTATTTACCCGGTCCAGGCTTTTCCCAAATGGCTGCAATGGATCGCCTGGATCGATCCGTTTACTTATTCTGTCAGCGGCTTCAAGGCGGTTTTGCTCAAGGGCGTGGGACTGGCTGCAATCTGGCCTGACCTGCTGTATCTTGGTGGGTTCGCCTTGGCGGCTTTCGCGCTTTCTACATTGCTCTTTAAACGCACGCTATAAAGGAGCCTTCGCATGGCATTGATGGATGCAAAAGAGTACGATCCCCGGCCGGCAGAGCGTCGCCGGAAAATCATTGCGACTGTAGTTATAGCGGCAGTCACCATCTCCGTCTATCTTTACTTGACCCGCTACAATTCCGAAAAGAACGTCATCAACAACTTCTTCCAGGCAATCGAACAAAAGGACTTTGATAAAGGCTACGGAATCTATGAAGGCGATCCCAACTGGAAGCAGCATCCGGAGAAGTACGCCAACTACTCTGTGAACCAGTTCAAGCTGGATTGGGGGCCACAAAGCGAGTATGGAGCCATCACCAGCCATCGGATTGACTGTGCTCTGGAACCGCCCAAGAAAGACTTTGCAACTCCCACAGGCGTCGTCATCGTAGTCACCATCAACAATCGCGCTGAACCACGGTCAATGTGGGTGGAAAAGAAGAGCAAGACCATCAGCGATTCGCCGGTCTCTGTGGCTTGCCACGGCGCACCTTAACGCGCGGCGATCAAGCGGTCAATACAGTTGCTAGTATATTTGGCGGGACGGAGAAATTCGATGGCGGATTCAGTTCAACTTTCGCGCATTGCGGCCATTATGCTCGGCGTGCGAGACCTTGCAGCGGCAATCGCGTTTTACAAAGACAAGCTGGGACTCAAGCTGATTATGCAGGAGCCGGCTCTTGCTCTGCTGCAATGCGGCAACATCATACTGGGGCTTAATCCTGGGCACATGAGTGCGTCGCCATTGGCGGAAGCCGTTGAAGTTTCTTTTGGCGTGGACAATCTGCGGGCCACACACAAAGCGCTTGCCGAAAAAGGCGTGGTGTTTCTGAGTGAGCCGCGCGGGGTCACGCCTACGGATTGGGCCGTCCACTTCAGAGACGTGGATGGACATCTGCTGTCATTATTTGGGCCTGAAGGCAAGGCCTGATCAAGGGCGACTCTTAGCGATGCAAGAACTTGCGGCGAAGGTCTGGCCAGAACTCATGCGCCAGATTCATGCCGGCATCGCG
>DASXJO010000625.1:0-2411 GCA_036497385.1 Candidatus Angelobacter sp.
AGAGATGTGCAGAAACATTAAAACGCTTTTCAACTTTGATCCGCCAGTAACGACCGAAGAAGTCCAGGCGGCGTCACTGCAGTTTGTGCGAAAGATCACGGGTTTCAACAAGCCATCCAAGGCCAATGAAGCAGCTTTCCAGGCTGCGATTGACGACATTGCCGCCGTTGCAAACCGGTTGCTTCGCTCCCTGGAAACCACCGCCCCGCCCAAGAACCGCGAAGAAGAAGCCGCAAAAGCTAAAGCCCGCGCGGCTGAGAGATTCGGCACGTAGGGTGCAGTTTCAACGTGATATGAGTAGGTATTACAAGGAGCAATCTTGGTTTTTCTCTGCACCGTCGAGGATGCCTTCTGCGTTTCAGGGCGTGGTTGCGTTCTTATCCCTACTGGTGTTCGCGCTAGCCTGGGTTTCTCGCTTCGCGCAAAAGATTCCATTCAGCTTCGAACTCCTGATGGGCGCGTTCTGAACACCTATGTTGCTGGAATTGAAATGCTCTGCGGGCCAGCGGTCAAGGATCGGATGGCTTTTCTATTGCCGAAAGATGTTACAAAACAAGAGGTACCTAAAGGAACCGAGATTTGGCTGCCTGAAGGATCATCAGATTTGTCGGCCTGAACTTCATCATCCGGACCTGGACAATGGGAAAAATTACAGCATGCCTTATCAAACGGAGCCAATATGAAAGACATTAATGCATACCTCATCTTTAACGGAAACTGCCGTGAAGCCATGGCGTTTTATCAGAAGTGCCTTGGCGGCGATCTGCGGGTGACAACGTTTGGCGACATGCCCGGCAATATCCCGCCTGAGGCAAAGGCCCTGATCGCGCATGCCAGGATAGTCGAAGGTGGCGGCCCCATTCTGATGGCGTCGGACAACATGGGAGCCCCGCCGGTTGCGCACGGCGAGAACTTTTTTGTTTCTATCGCGTGTGATAGCGCCCAGGAGACAGAAAAACTATTTGCCGCACTGAGTGCAAAAGGCAAAATCAAGATGCCGCCACAGGAAACCTCCTGGGCAGAGCGTTTTACTATGTTTACTGACCAGTTCGGCATCAACTGGATGTTAAGTTGCGAAAAACCCATGCAGTAGCAGCGCAACGGTAAAGGGTCGCGCGTTCACCGCGGTACGGTCCCTGCGATTGCACGGTGATTTTATCGCTCACGGATTTCTGCCATGAAAAAGAAAGTCCTACTGGCGTGGAGCAGCGGCAAAGATAGCGCGTGGGCCTTGCACGTTCTGCGTCAACAAAACGCGTATGAGATCGCCGGCCTCATGACAACGTTCAACGCCGCGTTTGATCGTGTCGCAATGCACAGCACCCGGCGGGCGCTGGTGGAAGTGCAGGCCCAAGCGGCGGGATTACCGCTCATCGCCGCGCCCATTCCTTGGCCCTGCTCCAATGCCGATTATGAAGCGGCCATGAAGGTGGTTTGCGATCAGGCGCTGGCCCAAGGCATATCGGCTATTGCTTTTGGCGACCTCTTTCTCACTGACGTTCGCGCTTACCGTGAGCGCCAGTTGAAAGACACCGGCCTGGAGCCGCTATTTCCCATCTGGGGCATTCCCACGCAGCAGTTGGCACAGGAGATGATCAGCGCCGGGCTGCGGGCGAAACTTGTCTGTGTCGATCCAAAACAAATATCCCACAGTTTCATTGGCCGCGACTTTGACCAGACGTTACTCCGTGATCTCCCCGCTGGCGCTGATCCATGCGGCGAAAACGGCGAGTTTCATTCCTTTGTATATGCGGGGCCAATGTTCAACACCAAAACGTTCAGCCGTGAGATTCCGATCGAAACCGGCGAAAAAGTTGAGCGCGACGGCTTCTGGTTCTGCGACGTGCTGCCTGCCGCGACTACCGCTTCATAGAACCAAGATTGAAATGGGCGGAGCAGCGTGGGGCGTTAGGGTCAGATCAAAAAAGAGCGGAGAGCTTCTTCGCTCCCCGCACTTCATGGCGGATTACCCGGCGTTCACCGTTAGCGGCGGTGAATTTTGCCTTGTTGAGCTTTATTGCGCCAACCCCAGGGCTTTTCCTTCAATGGCTCAAGGGAGTCAATAACCCCTATCATCGAGCCGACCGGAGGAGCCCGTGATCATGGGCACCAATAAAACTCCCCCCGCCATCCGAGACAAGGCAATTCATCGCGTTCACGGACACCAAGGTGGGTGTGCCCGCAGCAATAAACGCCATCGTCCTCGGTCCAACAAGCTACGCAAAAGAATCATTGGACACAAAGCTTATCACTTATATACCATGTCATTGTATATCGGTGTAGAAAGTTTTTATGGCAAGCCGCAAGATTCTTAATTCGTGGATTCCCGTTCACCTTTCGGCGCACGCCTGCGTGCCATACGCACGGAACGACACTTGTCCCAGGAAAAGCTAGGCAAGATGATAAAAGTC